>CANQRJ010000011.1 GCA_947626215.1 uncultured Bacilli bacterium | reverse complement strand
ATATCGAAAATCTTATATTCAATGTCATTCCTTCCTTATAATTCTATTTTACGTCAAATTTTTATGCGATTGCCTTAACAAAAATTTAAAGATATATTACAAATTTTAAAACTTAAATTTAAAGCATTTCTGCATTTTAAAAGAAGTGAAATCCCACTTCTACATTATGTTTCCATTAGTTATTGCAATATTTTGTCCTGTTATACAATTTGCTTTTTCTGAAAGCAAAAATTCTATGGTTGGTACTACTTCACTCACTTTTAAATTTTCCTTTGTAGGACTATTTTCAGCATTTTGCTTTATGATTAAAGTTGGAATATTATTCAAAAATTTTGTTTCTATCATGCTAGGAGATACCCCATTTATTGTGATTCCTTTTCCAGCATACTCTTGAGATAAAGCTTTCATTAACCCTAATAAAGCATATTTGCTTGTTATATAACTAGTTAAGTATTTAGGTGGAATATTTAAAGTACATGATGATAACATTATAACAACTTTACCATTTTTTTCTTTTGCTATAATAGGTAATAATTTATTTAAAATAATAACTATTGAACGCAATGAAATATTAAGATCATTATTAAATTTTTGCCAATTTATTTTAGAAAATTTAATATTTTCAAATTTTCCAGCAGGTAAATGAACAATATGGTTAGGAATAATTCCTTTTTCTATAATTTTATCTACAACTTTACATGTATCTTCTTCATCTAAAAAATCACTAGATAATAATATTAACTTATCTTTTAGTTTTTTTTCTAATTCTACAAGATTTCCCTTGTTTTGATTATAATGAGCAATTATATAATCATAGTTTTGATGTACATTTTTTATTAACTCTACTCCAATATCGGATGTAGATCCTGTAACTAATAACACATTACTCATCTAAAACACCTACTTTCATTGTTCCCCGACTTACTTTATCACCATTTTTATTTTTTATTTCAAATTTAATTGTAAATTGTTTAAATATTTCATTTATTTCTATTACTTTGCCTTCAATACTAATAGGACTATCTGATAAAAAAACTGGCTTTTTAAATAAAATGTTAACTTCATGTATTAAACTATTTTTACCTGGCAAATAAACTCCAGCAAGAGTCGATAAAAAGCTTGATGTTAACATTCCATATACAACTTTTTCTTGAAATCCTTTTGATTTAGCAAATTCTAGATCGGTATGTAATGGATTTATATCGCCAGTGATTTTACAAAAAGTATCTACCATTTCTTGTGTTATATTTACTGATAACCCCCCCCCCAATCCTATTTTAATATCCGAAAATTTATAATCATTCATTTTGTATCTCCTTCTTTAATTATTTATATTTAATAATATTTTATCTTCTTTTACTAATTCATCAAAATTCTTTTTTAATAATGTATCATATTGAATTTTCATTTTATCATAGCTTTCAAACCATGAATTATATTTTTTATCCTTTCGATGATCAGGCAAATTATAATATTCATGTAAGTATTTAGAAAAATATAAAGTAAATTTTGTTGACCCATAAATATTTAAATGATCATAATTAAATAAATCATTTTTAGAATCTATTTTTATGTCACTAATTTCATTAAAATTTATTATTTTATGATTTCTATTCTGTATTGTTTTTATAACATAATTCATTTTTTTCATTTTTTCAATTTCAAAGCCTCTATTTGGAACAACAAAAAGGCAATTTAATTTTTCACTTTCTAAATAATCCAAAAGACTATTCAGTACTTTTTGATTGTCTTCTTCTAATATTTCTAACTCATAATCCCATTTTGGAAGAGTCTGAGATTCTACTACGATATTTCCTCTAAATAATTTATATCCTTTAAATACATCTCCTGGTTCCACAAAATTTTGCTTAGAAATTTGTTTCCACATATTATGATATTTTAAAAAACTAAAATAATAATTTATATATTCACTGGAATCTATAGGAAAATATTTTAATGATTTATTAATAGCCTCGATTCTATTCCATGAAAAAGGCATCCCATCTAAAGTATTTCTAAAATTTCCTTCGACAAACAATGACAAATCATCTACAAACTTAGTTACATCAATTATATAAAATAATGGTTTTTGATATTTTCTTGATTCTTTGATTAAATATTCTATAGCAGCCGGAGTTTGGGCACCTTCAGATAATAAACCCGTTGTAAAACCATACTCATTAAATGCTAAAGTAGAATTAAAATGAAGAAAAACATTACTAGAACCAATATAAACTACATCAAAAGTATTTTTTGGTTCTTTAAAATAACTTACAACTGGTCCTTTTAGCCACAAAATATTAAATACTACATTCCATAGTAAAAATAAAATTATTATAAATATACCAGATTTTATTATTCTCATATACATACATCCTATTCTTTCTTTTAATTAGTTTTTAAAAATATTTTATCTTCATTAAGCAAATCAATGAAATTTTTTTGGGTTAATTTTTTATATTGCTCTTTAAATCTGTCATAGTCTTCATTCCAAGAATTATATTTTTTATCATTTCGATGATCTGGCAAATCATAATGTTCATGTAGATATTTAGCAAAATATAAAGTAAATTTTGTTGACCCATAAATATTTAGATGCGACACATCCAAAAAATCATTTTCAGAATCAATTTGAAAATCATCAATTTTATTAAAATTAATAACTTTATAATTTCTATTTTCTATTATTTTTGTAATAAAATTCATCTTTTTCATTCTAGTTTCATCAAAATTTTTTTTAGGAATTACAAAAATGCAATTTAAATTTTCTTTATCTAAATAATTCAATAAATTATTTAATACATATTGATTTTCTGTTTCTATTGTTTCAATTTCATAATTCCAATTTAATAATTTTTGAGGTTTTATTTGAATATTTTCTGAATTAAACATAAAACCTTTAAAAACAAATTCTATTTTTGTAAAATTTTGTTTTGAGATTTTTTTCCAACTATTGTGATATTTTAAAAAGCGAAAATAATAATTTATATAGTCTTTAAAATTCAAATGATAATATTTTAAAGTGCTATTGATAGCCTCGATTCTATTCCACGAAAAAGGCATTGCATCTAATGAAAGTCGTAAATTGCCTTCAGAAATATCTGATAAAGACTCTATAAATTTAGTTATATCAAGAATGTATAATTTTGGATTTTGATACTTTCTTGATTCTTTTATTAAATACTCCATTACTGCAGGACTTTGAGCACCATTTGATAATAGTCCAGTTGTAAATCCATATTCTTGAAAAGCTAATGTTGTATTGAAGTGAAGATAAACATTACTTGGTCCTACATAGACTATATCCATAGTATTTTTTGGTTCTTCAAAAAATTCACTAATGGAATCTTTTAATCCTAATACATTATATAACCCCCCCCCAATTACCATTAATATTACCATAAAAATAATTGATTTTATTATTTTCATGACTCTCACTTTCCTTTTTTAATTATTATTTAATAATAATGTACTTTCCTCAACTAATTCTTCAAAATCTTTTTGAGTTAATTCTTTATAATGTTCTTTTAATTTTTCATATGTTTTATCCCATGAGTTATATTTTTTATCATTTCGATGATCTGGTAAATCATAATGTTCATGTAGATATTTAGCAAAATATAAAGTATATTTTGTTGATCCATATATATTCAAATGAAACAAATTATAAAAATCATTATCCGAATTAATTGAAAGATCCTCTATTTCATTAAAATTTATAACAGAATAATTTCTTTTTTTTATTTCTTTTGAAATGAAATTCATTTTTTTTATTTCTGATAAATAAAATCCTCTTTTCGGTATCACAAATAAACAATTTAAATTTTCTTTATCTAAATAATTTAATAAATTATTTAATACATTATAATTATCTTTTTCAAGAGATTCTATTTCTTTATTCCAATACCCTATATTTTGACTTTTTCTTTCTAACGTTTCAGTGTTCAAAAGAAAGCCTTTAAATAATTCTTCAGGTTCTATAAAATTTTGTTTCGTTATTTTTTTCCAACTATTATGATATTTAAAAAAACTAAAATAGTAATTCATATATTCATCTGATTTTAAATTAGAATACTTTAAACTATTATTTATCATTTCAAATCTATTCCATGAAAAAGGTATAGCATCAAAAGTATTTCTAAATTCACCTTCGGTGTATATATTTAAATTATTTACAAATTTAGTTAAGTCAATTATGTACAAAGAAGGGCTTTGATATTTTTGTGATTCTTTTATAAGATATTCTATTGCAACAGGAGTTTGAGCACCAGCAGATAATATTCCAGTAGTAAATCCATATTTTTTATATGCTAAAGAGGAATTAAAATGTATATATACATTACTGGCGCCTACATAAACAATATCAAGCGTATTTTTTGGTTCTTTAAAAAATTCACTTGTTGAATCTTTGATCCATAATATTTTAAATATTCCAACCCAAAGTATGAATAATATAACAAGAAAAATTGCAGTTTTAACTATTTTTAACATAAAAAATTTTCTTTCTAACATATTTTAAAAACCTCTATAAATAAATTCGGCCGGATCATAACCTACTCCATAGCATCCAAATATAACGATTCCAAATATTAAAGCATATATTATTCCCCATCTAAAGACAATATTCTGTTTAAATAATTTTTCTCTTACGCTACCCGTCCTTGATAGTTTTTCTACTATAAATAATACAATTAAAGAAAGTATTAAAACTCTAAAATCTAATAAATCTAGCCCTGCTTTATAAATAGAATTATTATCAAATAAAATCCATGGATTATAAAAGAATATACTTAAGAATATTTTTATTGCATTTTTAATACTTGTAGCTCTAAAAAATATCATAGATATTGAAAATAATAAATAAGTTCTAATTGTTTTATACAATTTATAACTAAATACATCTTCTTTAATACCAATTTTTTTATTTATTTTAGATACAATAGGTCCTAGTAAATCTTCTAAGAAAATAAATATAAATTGAATAATTCCAGATCCTATAATATAAGTATAAGCACCTCCATGCCATACGCCTATACATACCCACATAATAAACATAGATAAAAACATTGGAATTTTTTTGCCAATTTTTTTGCTAAATTTATTTTTACAAAATGTATTTAACTTTTGCATTATGGTTGACTTTAATAATGGATAAAATATATATTCTTTTAACCAAGCACCTAATGTTATATGCCAATGTCTCCAGAACTCGGTCATAGATGTTGAAAAGAAAGGTGTTGTAAAATTTTCAGGTAATTTTATTCCAAGTATTTCTGATATTCCCATTATGATATCTATTGATCCTGAAAAATTTGTATATAATTGCATTGGAAAAAACAAAATTGCTATAACAGTATAAAACCCATTATATGTTGCTAAATTTGCATATACTGTATCGACATACATACCTAGTCTTTGAGAAATTACTAATATTTTAAATAATCCCCATAATATCCTAACTAAGCCGCTACATAATCTGTCATAACTAAATTTATGTTTCTTATATAACTCGTCTTTCATATTTTCATAACGAATAAATGGTCCAGAATTTAATATTGGAAAATAGGACATAAATAAAGCTAACTTCAAAATATTTTTTTCAGATTTACAGGTTCCTCGATAGATATCAACCAAATAACTTATCATAATTAGTGAATAATAACTAATTCCTATTAAGCTTACTCTTTGAACTTGTTTAAATTGATAAGATACTTTAAATAAATCTAGAATATGATTTACTGTAATAATAAATAAATTAGAATATTTTAAATATGCCAAAATTCCTAAAATTATAGCAATACCTATAATTAAGTATCTTTTTGCTTTTTTTGTTTCTTTATTTTTTTCTATTTGTCTCCCCAAAACATAAGACGATAATAATACTGCTAATGCTTGAATAATTGTTCCTATACTTAAATTTTTATAAAACAAAAAGACAAGGCTAGCAATTAACAATACTAACCATTGACATTTTTTTGGCAAAATAAAATATAAGAGAACTGTTATTATAGCAAATGCTAAAAATGATAACGATGTCAATAACATTATTGTTGCCCTCCTTAATATTATTTACTTATTCTAGATAAAATAATATCTACCATTTCTCCCACATTTTTCATTGTAGTTACTTCATTCATATTGAATTTCATACCAAATTCTTGTTCAACTGCAACTACTAAATTAATGTGTTCTAAGCTATCCCAATCTTCAATATCGTCTGATGTTGTATTTTCATTTACTGTAATACTTTCATCATCAAAGATATCTTGAAATACTTTATTTAATCTTTCATAGATTTCTTCTTTACTCATTTTTTCTCACCTCGATTACATTATTTTTATTTATATATCCTTTTGATATATCTAATTTATAAATTTTGTTACCCTCTTCATCTTCAGATAGTAACCCAAAACCTTGTATATCATAAAAATCTTTAACCATTTTATTTTTTAAAGTTGGATAATAATAGCCATAAATACTTTCAATATTTCTTTCTTTGGCTCTTTTTACGAGTTCATCCATCATGGCAAATTCCATATTTCTTTTTAATACTCTACAACTCATAATCCATAAATCAATATGTAATTCCACTTTATTTTTTATAGTTCCTATTACCACTGTAATAACTCCATTATCTCCAAATATATCTTCTAATTTTCCATAAAGTTTAATACAATTATCATCATTGTTTACTTCTTCAATATCTGCCAAACTATAACGGTGTGTGGTTAGATTAAACTGATTGCTTTTATTACTTAATTGAGAGATTCTTTCTAAATAAATTGGTTTAAAAGTATCAATTTCTGCTTTCATTTCTAAAGAATGCAAATAATCTTCATAATTATCAAAAGTTGACATCATTTGACTACGTTTAGCATTATCTTTATATAATTCATTTTTCTTTAAATCCTCTTCTGAAAAATTTGTCATTTCAAAATATCCATTGTGATCAATAATTCTTATATAATTTTCTGGTGCATCTATTTCAGGAGTAGATATTCCATCTACATAACTTTTAACAATTTGTCTTTCGGCAGGATTATCATCGACAAAAACAAAACTATCTGCACCTAAATTTAATTCTTCGGCAATGTCTTTTGTATTTAAATTTTTGGGATTCCAATTTGCTTTTATAATAATAAAGTCTTCTGGTTTTAAAAGTCCTGCAGGATGATTTAATCCGGCAATAGCATTTTCATAATCATTTTTAGAATTGATATTTAATATAATACCTAAATCTTTATATTCTTTTAAATATTTTTGAAATTCTAAATAAACTTGTCCGCTTGGAACTTCAGGTCCGATAGCTAAATTTTCTACTCCATCGTCTCCAACAATACCGCCCCATAAGGTATTATCTAAATCTAACACAAAAGCTTTTTTATTTTTTCCATAAATACTTTTAATGATATGAGCAAGATTATAAGCAAGATAAGGAATAGCAGGCACTTCCATTGCATATTTATACATATGCCAATAAAATTGATTTGCCCATTTATCTAATCCATAACAAGATGAGACATAATTAATATCATTAATAAAGAAATTTTTATGTTGATTTGCATAATCATAAAACTTTTGATTTAATCTTGTTATAAAATTAATTTTTCCATGAATATTACTAGCATCTTTATTTCCGAGTAATCGATAAAAAGGATATTCAAAATTATTTTGAATAATCACGGCATTGAATTTAGCATTTAAAGTTTCCCATATCTTTTCATATTTTTGATATTCTTTTTCTAACATATCATTAATTACAGTTTCATCATCTAACATAGTTGGATAATTAATAATGTTTCTATTTGTTGTATGAATATATATAATATCTGGATCAAATTCATCTAATTCGGGATTTCCGAACATTGCATCTTCATAATATTTATTATATTCTGATTCATAAAATGAAGGTTTTATTCCATAATTAAGTAAAAATATTTCTAACATATTTTTAATTTCACTTGTAGTAGATCCCCCCAAGATAGCTATTTTCTTTTCAATCAAACCAGGCTTTAACAATAATTCTTTTTTAATTTTCTTTTTGTTTTTGATTAAATATTCTACATCAAAAGGATATTCTAACTCTTTCATTGACTTCAACTCATTTCGTATTTAAATTATACCATTATTACCCCCTATTAAGTCAATATTTAATTGCATTTATTCCTAAATAATTATATAATTTTATAATTAGAAAGAAGGAAATTTATGAATATTGGATGTGACATTGTAGAAAATAAAAGATTAAAAAATAAAAATCAAGATTTTATAAACTATGTTTTGACAAAAAAAGAACAAGAAGAACTTGCTCATAAAAATTATTTATATTTATGTGGAAGATTTGCCGCGAAAGAGGCAATTATGAAAGCTTTTCCAAATACAAAATCCCATAATCTTTTAGATTTTGAAATTCTATCTAATGAAGATGGTTCTCCATACTGCGTAAATCATAAAGAAATAAAAATATCTATTTCTCATGAAAAAAATTATACTATAGCTTTTGCTTTAGTTATTCGTTAAAAAAATACTTATAGAATAATTTTATAATAAAAGCCTCTGAATTATTAACTACTTAGTAGTTAATATATTAAAATTTATTTATCACCATTATACTTGCATTGGTTTTTTGAGCAGCTTCTATTCCAACTTGTGAATCTTCAAAAATAATAGTTTCTTCAGGTTTTGCATTAAACTTTTTCATTGCCTTTAAAAATCCTTCTGGATTTGGTTTTGGTTCGTTTATATCTTCTTGTGTCAAAATATAATCAAATAGCCATTCTTTTTGAGTATAATTTAATAACTCCATAGTATTTTTCTTTGATGCAGTCGTAACTAATGCAATTTTATACTCCTTTTTTATTAATTTTATAATATTAAATAAATGCTCGTTTATGATAACTTTATTTAAATATTTAGAGTAAAGCTCTTTTTTCATTTGATGAATTTTTTCAGTTTTTTCTAAATCATTATTAACTAATGGAGGGACAAATATTTTATAATGGCGACCATTACAAAAATTACAATAGTAATCATAATCAATTTTTACATTATAGTTTTCTAAAGCTTCTTTATAAGCATAAAAATTTACATCGTTAGTGTTAAATAAAGTTCCATCTAAATCAAATATTGCTAATTTCATTTTTCAAACCTTTCTTCTACATCAGTTAATATCATAATTAATCCTGCATAAAATAATAAAGATCTTTCGGCATTTTTTTCAATTTTATAAGGCATTAATCTTAACCAATGAATAACTTCATGATAAAATATGCTTTTTAATCCTTCTGTACCAAATTTCTTTTTTAGATAATTTATTATTTCATCAAATAATTTATAATATGTCGATGATTTTGTAAATAAAAAATCAATTGTATCATCATGATAAGAAACATTTTTTGTATTCATTAAAAATTCATATCCTCCATGAATAGATTGTAATAGTTTGCCATAATCTAAATATGGTGAATCATGTATATTTCCAGTATTTGGATCAATAATATAAAATTTTTTACCATTTATACTACTATCTTTCATACAAATAATATTTTCAATAGTAAAATCACCATGTATATCAGAATATTCATCATTTTTAAATATATTAAATAAATGATCAAATTTTAAATATCTTTTAAAATAATCTAAATTATTATATTTTTTGCCATTAATATAAATATGACTATATTTTAAAAATGGTTTAATATATTGACCCTGTTCTATTTTTTCAATATTTTTTAAAACTTTTAAATCAATATATTTTTCTATTGTTTTTGCATCTGCCTTTCTTCTATTTAAAGAATGCAAGTTTTTATCAAGTTCGTCCAAAGCCGATTTTATAGTACTCCACGATTCATTAAATGGCATAGTATGAACATAATTAAAACATGTTACTGCTCCCGAAATATATGGCATATCATAGGAACAAATATCCTCTTCATAAAATTCGGAACTAATCTTTGTTAAAGTTAAATTATTTTCATGACGATGTATCCAATCAATTTGTTGTTTTAATTTATTAGCTTCTTTTCCAAAAGAATATTTCCTATAAAATGTTTCACCATTTTTTGAGCAAAGCATTGTTGTTGCATTGCTTCCAGCAGAATAATCTTCAATTATAGCAACATCGCTATTTAATTTTAAATAACTTTTAAAATAATTTGAATTATCTTTATTATTAAAATACATTTCTAAAAATTGCAATCTATCATTAAAATTTACATGAGGAAGTAATTCTTCATACTTTACCTTCTTTATATTTTTATCTTTAACTATAAATGAAATTAAATATAATATTAAAGAACTAATAGAAAAATATAATAAAATTGCTACACTTACATTTCTAGGCAATGAAACAATTTGCAAAATATTACTTGAAGTAATACCAACATTTGAAAAAAACAAATTAAAAGCATCATATGCATTTGAAAAATAATTCATAGATTTATATAAAAAATAACAAGAAATTAAATTCATACCCCAAATTAATAAAGAATAAAATAATAATTTTGTTTTATTTACCTTATTTATTATATTTTCAAAAGATAATATTGTAAACCAAGAGGTTTTTAATATTTTTAATTCAATGGATTTATTAAATATTATTGATATTTTATATATAATTGTTTTTACAAATTTTTTAAATACTTTTAAAATTATACAACTTAATAACATTATAATTAAAAGTATTACATAAAACATTATAGTTTTAAATACATCAATACCTAAAAGTGAAAATATAATATATACAATTGGCACGAAAATAAAATCTAAGATAATTTCAACTATAATAGTCGCTAGAGAAAAAGTCACGCCATATTTCATTTTTTTCCCAGCATACCATATTCTATATAAATACCCTAATCTTAAAGGAACAAAAATATTAATAAAATTTCCAATAGACAATGCTTTCATTAAAATATCTTTTTTAGGGTTATCATAAAGTTCAATAAACTGTGATTGCCTGTAAATTTTAAAAATATTAGCGATTACTAATGAAATAATTGCAATACCAAGAAATAAAAAATTCATTTTAAAATCCTTTCAAATACATCTGATTTTTCTGCCTTGTAATATTCTTCAGGTGTCCCAAAAGGTAAATGTTCATCACATATAAAATTAGAAATTTTCATATTTTGTTTAGCCATTTCGTTGTATACACCACTTACAAAATATTCATTATAATTGCAATTTTTTAAGTAAGATTCGGTATTTCGAACAAATATTTCTTTATTTTTAAAATAATATGCTCCACATATTGCATGATCACTAATAGCTTTTTTTTCAACCGTATGAATAACATTTCCAGTTTCATCCATTTCTAAAAATGAATATTTAGGATCATTTGATTTAAAAGTTAATAGTGCTCCATCAATTTCTTCAAATTTTTCTTTATTACAAAAATCATAAAATGACTTACAAATAAATAAATGATCACAATCATTAAAAATAATTGGATAAGAATCATTAATATTTCGAATTCCTTCTAAACAGGTTAAAACTGCTCCATTTAAGATTTTAGGAATCACTTCT
Source organism: uncultured Bacilli bacterium (assembly GCA_947626215.1). Taxonomy (GTDB): domain Bacteria; phylum Bacillota_I; class Bacilli_A; order RF39; family UBA660; genus Ventrenecus. The sequence continues at coordinate 9,503 of CANQRJ010000011.1, read as the reverse complement.
ATTTTAGCATTTGGAAAATATTTTTTTATAATTTCATCAATTTGATATTGATCAACATGTTCTTTTAAAACAACAAATATAATATCTTCTACATCAATAAAATTTGTAATTGAAATTGTAGACCAGTATAAAAAAGGCTTATCATGAATTTCTATAAGAGGTTTTGGAATAATAAACCCATTTTCAAAAAAACGAGAACCTGCACCACCCATTGGCATAATTAAATGAACTTTTTTCATATTTATCCTTTCATATTTTTAAGTAATTCACATTCATTTTCTATTACTCTTCTTAATCCTTCTTCAATGTCAATTTTAGGTACCCAATTATATTTTTCTTTAGCATAAGTATTATCACACAATGAATATTTATTAATTTCATTTTTTAAAATGGATTCTTTTATCTTATATTTTCCCTCAAATAATGTTGGATATTTTTCCCAATAATGACTATCTGAAGCATAATCTGCTTGAATATTCTTATTCATGATTTTGCATGCTATTTTATACATCTCATTTACTGAATAATTTTTCATTGAAGAACAATTGACACAGTCAAAACCTTCCCCATTTTGCACTGCAATTGCCAAATCAATTAAATCATCTACGTAAATATAATCTCTTCTTTGTTCTCCATTAGAATGAAAAATTGGCGTTCTGTCAAAATATAATTCCCGAATCATATAAGCAACAAATGGAGGTTGCTTTCTTAAACAATCAATATGAGGGCCATATACATTAGCAAAACGAATGCAAGTTACACTCATTCCATAAGTTTCACAGTATGACTCAGCAAATCTTTCTGCGCAATATTTTGTATTTGGATATATTAATGTTGGCAATTCAAATTTATTTTCTTTTGTAGGAAATACCTTTTCATTTTCATACATGGCATTTGTACTAGCCTGAATTACCTTTTTTACCCCATATTTTCTAGCATTTTCTAAAATATTTACTAAACCATTTACATTTACATCTATAGCTTCATAAGGATCAGACTGGCAATCAGGAAGTGGAGCTATTCCAGCAATATTATAAACATAATCAATATCGCCATTTTCAAAAATTTTTTTAATTCCAACTTTATCTCTAATATCCATTTTTATGACTTCATTAGTAAAATCGTGGTCCTCAAAAATTAAATTATCTACTTTTCCATACGAAAAATTATCAATTAATACTAATTCATTTCCTTCTTTCCATAACCGATGAGCTAATTGAGAGCCAATAAATCCTGCAGCTCCAGTAATTAATATTTTTTTCATTTTACTTGTTCTCCTTTTCTAATTTTTATACTATCTTTCATAATTACAATGCTTTGCTTAATTTTTGATTTTATTCCCTTATCCCATGAAGAAACTCCTTTTTTTCTTTTTTCTAAGATAACAGGAAATCTTTTAATTTTATATTTATTTTTTTTAGCTTGATAATATGTATATAATTCTATTGAAAAATCATAAGGTGCCTTTTTTAAATCTTTTAATAACTCTTTATTAAATAGCACAGGAATTGCTCCAATATCATTCATTCTTTTTCCAAAAATAATAAATTCGAATATAGTCATGCTACTGGTAAAAAAACAATCTAACAAGCTCCTATTTTTTCTTCGCCCTTTTAAAAAATATTTTCCTTTTTCGTTTGAAGTTTCAATATAATCTATTAATGGAATTAGTTCTTGTGGTGATACTTGTAAATCGGCATGGATCCAACCTACGTAATCACCTGTAGCTTTTTTTAAACCCTGTTGTAATCCATAACCATATCCTTGATTTATATCTACATAAACTTTTTTAAAATGTTTATTATCTAGTTTTAATTTTTTTTCAAAAACTTCTTTGCTATTATCTTTAGATCCATTTTCTACTAAAATAAATTCAGTAATATCAATTTTTTCAAATTTTTTCAATACATTTACCATGTTTTCTAAGTTTTCGCTCTCATTATAACATGGTATAACTATAGAATACTTCATACTAACTCCTTTTCTTTAAAAACAAAGTGGTTCTGTAAAATATAGTTTACCACTAAAGCTATTCCAGTTGCAAATACAAATGAAATAGTTTTTGAATGTAAAATTTGAAATAACAAATAATTACTAAAAGTATTTACACCGATATTAATGATTTGTACACTTATATAAGAGCTTAACATTTTTCGATTTATTTTAGTTTTTATATTAAAAGTCCAATTTTTATTTGCAAAAAAAGAAAAAATACAAGCACACACCATTGAAATACATTTTGAAGTAATGAGATTAATTCTTAAACTAATAATCATATAAATAAAATAATCAATTAATGTGGATGTGCCACCAACTATTAAAAATTTTATAATATTAGTTTTTTTTAACTTTTTAATCATTTTATTAAATTTTTCAGATTTTTTTAATTGATTGACTATTTCATCAAGAAAAACCATAAAAATTGCCATTACCGCAAATCCGTATATTCCTATACTTCTGTAAGCATACCACCAATGTATCACATGAAATTTATTAAACGTTATAATCCATACTAATGGTGCAAAAGAAATTAATAATAATGGAAAACCAACTTTTCTATTTTTCTTATTTAGCCATAAACAAATAAGTATTAAAATGAATTCAATTCCACCCATTACTAATAGAAATTCATATTTGTTATCAATCGTAAATGGAAAAAGTCCATTTATACAATTTTTTAACGAATGATACGCATCTGCTATAATGGAATCATTTTTCATTCCTGTATTTACTGTTACTCTACCCGTAAAATAATCTAAAGCTTCTTTTCCAGTAACTAAATAACTACACAATACCCTAATTATTAATAATGAAGCGTATCCTAAACACCATGCAATTCCTGTTTTAAAAACAATGTTAAATAGTTCATCAAATTTAATGTTTTTCTTTTCATTATATTCTTTTAATAAAATAGTAATAGTAATAAAACCCCATGAAATGAGCGGTATTGTAAACCAGTCAAAATACGTAGTTAACATTCCTATAACAAACATAAAATTAAAATAATTTATCTTCTTTTTAGAAAGTAAAATATAATCCATTCCTAAAAACGTTAAAATATATACGGCTGCATTTGGTCCAACAAATAACCCAACAAAATAGTTAGTACATAATAATATAATTCCAAATGCTATAGCATAAAGCCATTTTAATTTTTCTCCTAATTTAATTATTGTAAATATAGATACAAAAATACCAATAAACAAAATAATATATCGAATCTCAAAATAATCCATAAATACTAATAAAGGTCGAAATATACTTCTAATTCCTAACCAATAGGAAGAACGTATAGCAAAATGGCCTTTATTCTCTTCCTCATGTGTAGAATCAGGACTAAGTTCTTTTATCATTAAATTTGCGTCTTTTAATCCACTTCCAGCACCAGTATATGTCTTTTGTGCAAATGTACATTCTAGTGGTTTTTTTGAATTACAATTATAAATAAAATTTAATAAGGTTGACTCTGACCAGTTATCTATACGATAATAAAATGTCTTTTTTTGCATAATGATAGGATATTCCCCTTCATTATTCATTTTTTCAATCGATTTTTCTATATTGTTGTTGATATTTTTACTTGGAATTATTGATGTTAAAATTAATGCAACACTACAAATAATAAAAGTACATATAAAAATTTTTAAAACTTTTTTTAAATTAATATCTAATTTAAAATACTTCTTCATTTTTTTGTTTTCCTCCTCTTAAAAAAATCATTTATAAATATAATTGCTACAAAAAAACTAATTAGCCATATTGGATAAATGAACATATAAATACTTGCTGTTCCAACCGTAAAAATCATAATTGCCTCAATAATTCCAAAAGAACTAACAACAAATTTATTCATATTTTTAGCTTTAAATATATAATAAAGAATAGCACATAAATTTATAAAAAGTAGTAATATTGGTGAATAAATAAAATGTATGAACGAATTAACTATTTTATATTTTATAAAACGATTAAAAAATGTCTGGTAACTCATCCATGCTTTATCACTATAACTCGTACTAAATGTTAAATATCGTCCTTTTAACCATTTCAACGGATTATATATCACTAATTTTAGATATAGTTTGGTAAGTTCATTAAAATCCTCTTGAGAAAAATCTTTATGCCAAGCAGAAGGTTCTTTAAAAGCTAAATTGAGACTAGTATATGAGCTATATTTTCTTAAAGCTTCATAATCAAAAATTTTATTAATTATTTCAATGCCTTTATCTTTAGAATCTATACCCCCCCCCAATTTAAATTATCATAAGAAACTAAATATGATAATGGATTAAATATTGCAGTTGACTTATATTCATTATCATCTTTTTGAGGAATTCTTAATATTAGAAAAAGCGACATTAATATCATTGTGTATACTATACATTTTTTTATATTTAAATCTTTATTCAAAAAAAAGATAAATAATATTATAAATGGGATATAAACAACTGCTTCAGGTCTCAAAATCCCTACCAAAGCTGTAAGTAAGATGATTTTCATATAAATCAAATTATTATTATTATTATTATTTTCTAATAGCAATATTTGTATTCCTAATACAATTACAATTTGTGCAAACCAAAGTAAACGCATACATAATTGATTAAAAAAAGCTGCAGGAAATATTATGTTTGCAACAATCCAAATGATTTTAATAAATTTTTTTTCTCCATATTTTTCTAAAAAATTATAAACATATGTAAAAAATACTGAACTAAATAATATTTGTAAAATAACTACTGAATAATTTGATAAAAATTTAGGAAATAATATATAACTCATAAAATATAGTACAGATGCATACCATCCTTGGCAAGGATAAAATTCAAAATTTTTTAATCGATTTGCTATTGTAAGCATGTCTCCATGAATACTTTGCCCAGTAGTATTAAAAATTTTTTTAATTAAAACCATAACAAGAAATAAATATAAACTATACATCAGAAATACTTTTAAACGCTTTATTTTTTTTTGATTTTTGTTTATAAATAAATCGCTAAAAAAATTAAACAAATATCGAGTTATAAGTAAAATAACTAAATATGATGTTCCAATAATAATAAAACCTGAAAATTTAAATACTTTGCTAATATCGAATTGTTGAATCGCATTAAAAGTGATATACCCTAAAATAAGTAAATATATTAAAATTTTTAAAATTATCTTTTTATGGACTTTCAATATACTCATTTTTTCCACTCCTTAATAAGCTTATCATATAATTAATCACAAATCAATTACAATATTTTTTGAAGAAATTCAACAATATATAATAAATGATCAATAGAAACTTACATTTTTTCTTTAAAATAACTCATGATATTTCATATGTATTGTTAGTGTAAACTTAAAATTTTGTGTTTTCTCAAAATCTTTTTTCAACCTTAAAACTTAAACAGAAAAAAGGAATACTGCAAAACAATAACAACTTTTTCATATCACTTTGCACCATCCTTTTTAATCACTGCAAAAAATGTATCGAAAAGAATTTGAGTATCTAATAGAAAACCACAATGATCAATATAATATAACTCCATTTTCATTCTTTCTTGGTAAGAAATATTACTTCTTCCATTACTTGCCCAGTAACCAGTGAGTCCTGGTCTCATACTCAAAAATTTCTTTTTATTTTTTTTATAAATTTTAACCTCATCCGGTACTACAGGCCTTGGGCCAATTAACGACATTTCTCCTTTAAAAACATTAATAAATTGAGGAAATTCATCTAAAGATGATTTTCTTAAAAAATTTCCTATTTTTGTTATTCTTGGATCATTATCAATTTTTCGATCCCTTAAGTATTGTCTTCTCTTTTCTGGATTATGATTAAGCCAATTTTTTAAAATTTCATCTGCATTTGGAACCATGGTACGCAATTTATAAATTTGAATTTTTTTGCCATCTTTTCCAAGCCTTACTTGTTTATAAAAAATACTATCTTTGTCTCCATGACATAAGTATACAATTTTTACAATCAAACAAATAGGAATTAAAAATATAATTCCTACTATGCTACATAGTATATCAAATAGTCTTTTTACACCAAAATATATATAACGTTTTTTCTGATATGTATATACTGATGTCATAATTAATTCTTCACTTTCCATAAACTACTTCCAATCTTTAGTATCACAAGTATTTTAACATTTATTCATTAAGTGTGCAATATATATCTGTCAATTATTTTACATTATATAAGAGATTGAATTAATTGTTAACTATACATAGTTAACTAATTTTTTAATTAATTAAATTAAAACTAACTGTGTGTGGTTAGTTTTATTAATTATTAGATAATATTTTTATTTTTTTTCTTCATGATATTCTTTTTCTGTATTTACATTCCATATGTTCGTTTTATCTTTCGTATTATTTATAATATTTTTGACTGTTTCAAATGATGTGACCATAGAATGATCCATATTATTGTATCGATGTTGCCCATTTCTTCCTACACAATACAAATTATCAAATTTATTAAGATATTTTATTAATTCATCAATTTGATCATAAGTATCAAAATATGCAGGATAGGCTTTTTTTACTTTTTCACGATGAGCATCTAATACATTTTTTTCGTCAATGATACCCATTTTTAATAATTCATTTGTAGCAAATTCAATACACTCTTTATCGCTCATATTCCAAAAATCATCATTTTCATTGCAAAAATATTCAAGACCAATCCATACTGTATGTTCTACATCTTTTACCATATAAGGACTCCAGTTGTTAAATATTTGAATTCTTCCTAATTTTACATCTGGTTCTTGTACATAAATCCAACAATCTGGTACGATATTATTTAATGTTTTTATATTTGTTTCATTTTTTAAATTTAACTTTTTTACAAGTAATCCAACCGTTACAAAATCACGATATGGTAATCCGACTGCTATATCATGAATATCTTTAGGAACATTATTCATTCCATTAATTAAATCTTTAAGTGGCATACTTGAAATAAAAATATCACCAGTAATTTCCTTATCTTTTCCATTTACATCACAAATCAATGAAACAATTTTATTATTTTTTTGATTTATTTTTACTACTTTGTGTTCCTTTAAAATCACTCCACCTAATTCAGTAAATTCATTAGCAACAGTTTCCCATAATTGTCCTGGTCCATATTTAGGATATGAAAATTCTTCAATTAAGGATGTTTCTACCTTTCCACTATTCATATGAAAAACTTTTTTAAACATATCTTTTATTACTGCGGATATAGATAATCCTTTTACTCTTTGACTACCCCAGTCTGCAGAAATCTGAGATGGATGCCTTCCCCATAGTTTTTCTGTATATTTTTCAAAAAACATACTATACAATTTTTTACCAAATCTATTTATGTAAAAATTTTCTAAAGAATCCTCATTTTTCTTAATTACAGTCGATTTTAAATAACTACATCCTGCTATAAAAGTTCGAGATATTCCCATATTTTTAAATGTTTGAAATTTCATACTTATTGGATAATCAAAAAACTTTTTTAAATAATATATTCTGGAAACTCTTTGTCTTTTTAACATAACTCTATCTTCTTTTTCTGGATCAGGTCCATTTTCAGATAAAGTTTTTACTCTTCCTAATTTTTTATCATCATAAGAAGGTTTCCCTTGCATTGGCATTATTTCGTTCCAAAATTGAACGACATCTTCATCTTTTGAAAAAAATCTATGACCTCCAATATCCATTCTGTTTCCTTTATATTTAACCGTTCTAGAAATTCCTCCGATTTCTTTCGATTCTTCTAATATTGTAACTTCATAATTTTTTGATTTTTTTAATAGTTCATACCCTGCCGTTAATCCGGCAGGTCCTGCACCAATGATTACTATTTTTTGTTTTTCCATTTTTTACTTCTCCTCCTATTTAATGAATTTATATAATAGTTTCCTAGCTACAAAATTCCATATAAATACTAATAATGTGGAAATGATTTTACTTAACATATAGTATATATGTATTACATCTGTCAGTATCCATACGATCAATGTGTCAAAACCTAATCCTACGATTCCGATTATTGCATATATCATAAATTCTTTATTTTTCGAAATTGTTACATCATCTTGAAATACCATTTTCTTACTTAAAATATAATTCACTATTAAACCTAATATAAAAGATAAAATATTAGAAAGAATATAATAGAAGTTAAATATTTCAGTAAATACATAAAGCATCCCAATATTTACAATCGCGGCTATGCCACCCACGAATAAATATCGGATAAATTGAATGATTGTATTATTCGTCTTACCACTAAATACTTGTTTGCAAAAACTTTCAAACTTTGATTTTTCTTTTTTATTTGCATAAGACGACAAACTATATAATAACAAAGGAACTGCACATAAAACTTGAGAATACACAAATCTTGATTCTTCCCCTGTTATTAAACACATAATGACTAATGTATTAATAATTACAGGAACAAATGGCAACCACCTTTTTAAATTTAACCCGTTTCTTTTCATTATTATTGCTAATGCAAATAATATTAGAAATAACCCTTCTCCAAAATTAATAAATAACCATCGTATTACTGAATTATTGACTGATGCATCATAATCTGCCAATTTATTAAAAAATGTATCACTAATTTTGAATTTTCTTTCTTTATACAAAACTAAATTTTGATAATCATTTTGATAGATGTCTACTTCATTTAATGATCTTACATTTTCCCATATAGGACTTGTCATATTAAGATAAGATTTAATAAAAGCTTTAGGATTTTGTATAGATTTTTTTAACCATAATTTCAAAATTTCTGTAAAATGAGCATTTACATTTGGCGTATAAGACTCTGTTTGAAATTTGATAACGTTAAAATTACGAGAATTATACCATTTTGTCCAATTTTCTAGTGGTGAAATTGTATTTAATAATTCAAGTTCCTCTTCAGAAAAACTTACTTGATCTTCATTATAATAATTCGATAATTGTCCATTTACTAGCCCTAATAGTTCTGATTTATTTTCAGATTTTATTACATGGAAGAAATTACTTACAGGACCAGTGATTAAGTAATTACCAAATAAAATAGTTATAAAAGAAATGGTAAAAAATTTTCGAAGTTTAGGATAAAAAATGATTAAAGCAATAAACATTAAAGCAAAAGGCGCTACCCCGTTATGCCTTAACACTAAAATTCCAATGCTACTTAAAATAAAGAAAAATTTATTTTTTTTACTTTTTAACCAATCTCCATTTGATATCACAATATTTATTAAAAATAACGTGGTTAAAAATATACTCCAAGAATATGGAATATCTTTCCATAAAGTCACTGTATATTTAATAAATATAGGATTTAAAACAAATAGTAACAATACGATCACTGTTGCTTTAAAATTCAAAAAATTTTTTCTGCAAAAATAACAAAAATATAACATTATTAAAAAAACTAAAATAGATAAGGCAATCGCATAAAAATTTGACGTAAAATAGAATTATAAGGAAGGAATGACATTGAATATAAGATTTTCGAT
>CANQRJ010000010.1 GCA_947626215.1 uncultured Bacilli bacterium | reverse complement strand
TCAATTTTGAGAGACAAAAGGGATAACGGTGTAAAGTTATCCTTTTTCTTGGTTATGAAAAACTGTCCACGTATAAGGTTTTTTTGATAAGTTAATTATGAAAAACAAAATTGGTCTTTTTTTCTTTTTAAAAATTTAGTAAAATAAATAAGGATTAGGAGTGTAGAAAATGAACAATGTAGATTTATTAGCGAATAAATTGGAGGTAAAACCATCTCAAATAAAAGCCGTTTTAAAATTATTGGAAGAGGGATCTACTATTCCTTTTATCGCACGTTATAGAAAAGAAATGACTGGTTCTTTGAATGAAGAACAAATTCGAGTTATTGAAAAAGAATATGCTTATTTAGAAAATTTATTAAAAAGAAAAGAGGATGTCATTCGTTTTATTGAAGAAAAAGATTTAATGACTGATGAATTAAGAAATGAAATTTTAAAATGTACAAAATTAAGTGATGTAGAAGATTTATATAGACCTTTTAAAGAAAAAAAGAAAACAAAAGCTTCTGAAGCTATTAAAATGGGTTTAGAACCATTAGCTAAAAAAATAATGAGTTTTCCTTTAAATGGTACTTTAGAGTCTTTAGCAAGTGGTTTTAATTGTAGTTTTAAAGAAGCTTTGGAAGGAGCAAAATATATTATAGCAGAATGGATTAGTGATAATGCGTATTACCGTAAAATGATTAAAAAAGAAATTATGAAAAATGGAACTTTAGAAAGTAAATTAAAGAAAAATGCTTTAGATCCTAAAAAAACTTATGAGATGTATTATGATTTTGAAGAACCTATTTTTCATGCTAGACATTATCGAATTCTTGCTATGAATCGTGGAGAAAATGAAAAAGTTTTAAATGTTTCTATTCACTTTGATAAAGATAAGATTTTTGAAGATTTAAAAAAGAAAATTATTAAGAATCCTCAATCATTTGTTGTAAAAGAAGTTGAAAGTGCGATTGATGATTCTTTAAAAAGATTAATTTATCCAAGCGTTGAAAGAGAAGTAAGAGCAGAATTAAGTGAAAATGCCGAACAAAAAGCAATTCTTACTTTTCAAGAAAATTTAGAACATTTATTATTAACTAAACCTATTAAAGATAAAGTCGTTTTAGGTTTTGATCCTGCTTTTAGAACTGGTTGTAAACTTGCCGTCTTAGATCCTTATGGTAATGTATTAGATATTGAAACTATTTATCCACATGAACCTAAAAATGAAATAGAAAAAAGTAAACAAGTTTTAAAAAATTTAATCAATAAATATCATATTCAAATTATTGCTATTGGTAATGGTACTGCTTCTAGAGAAAGTGAAGCTTTTGTTTCAGAAGCTATTAAAGGAACAGATGTGTTATATAATTTAGTTAGTGAAGCAGGCGCAAGTGTTTATTCTGCTAGTCCTTTAGCTATTTTAGAATTTCCTGATTTAACTGTTGAAAAAAGAAGCGCCATATCTATTGGAAGAAGAATTCAAGATCCTTTGTCAGAATTAGTAAAAATTGATCCAAAAAGTATTGGAGTAGGAGAATATCAACATGATGTAAATCAAAAAGAATTAGATAATGCGTTAGATTTTACAGTTTCTAAAATTGTAAATGAAATAGGTGTAAATCTTAATACGGCTAGTAAAAGTATTTTATCTCATATTTCTGGTCTTACTAAAAAAACAATTGATAGTATTTTAAATTTTAGAAAAGAGAAACCTTTTACTTCTAGAAATGAATTGAAAAAATTACCTGGATTTACTGATAAAGTTTTTGAACAATCTATTGGCTTTTTAAGAATTATTGATGGAGAAAATGTTTTAGATAAAACTCGAATTCATCCTGAGTCTTATGATCTTGCTAAAAAAATATTAGAAAAATGTAATTTATCTTTAGAAGATTTTGGAAGTTCTAAGTTTATTGAAACTTTGTCAAATATTAATGTAAATGAAATTGCAAACGAATTGTCTAGTGATGTATATACTGTAAAGGATATTGTAGATGAGTTTTTACATCCTGGACAAGATTATAGAGATTCTTTAGATGATGTTATTTTAAAAAGTGATATTTTAACTATTCAAGATTTAAAAGAAGGAATGGAATTAAAAGGAACGATTCGCAATGTGACAAGTTTTGGAGCTTTTGTTGATATTGGACTTCATGATGATGGATTAATACATATTTCTAAAATGAGCAAAAGTTTTGTTAAAAATCCAAATGATTTAGTAAAAGTTGGAGATATTGTAACAGTGTATGTTTCTAATATTGATTTAGAAAAAGAAAAAGTTCAATTATCTCTTATTAAAGAGGAGAGAGTATGAATAAAAAGGTTTTGTTATCAAGATTATATGTCATTGTTTTTTCAGTGGGATTAACGATGCTTTTTATTTTTCTTTTGATTCCAAGTTTTCCAAAAAAAGAAAAAATAAATGAGCTATTATTAAAGATAAATGAATATGAAATGGATCTTCCTTAAATAGGGAGATTTTTAAATTTTCATAATAATTTGTTGAAATAAAAAGGGGAGTGTGGTACAATTTGATTGTAAACGGTGAGGTGGGATAAAGAATGAAAAAAATTAAACAATTATTCTTATTTACAACGTTGTTAAGTTTTACAGTTCTTCCTAGTGTGAAAGCGGCATCGACTTGCGATTATGATACTCAACTTGAATTGCAAAAAGAAGCTTTGAATATCCAAGCAAATTATGAAGCAGATTGGTATGATACTGGAGAATATGAAGAGAGTGAAGTTTCGGAAGAAGATGGAAGTGGTATTGTAGAATATTATGAACCACAAGTAAGAGTAGGCCTATACAATTTGTCTAAAAATTTGTATGTAACTGTGAAAAATGTGAATGAGTCAAAAGAAAATACTTATTTTTATGAGGATACAGACAATGGAAATTTAAGTTGGACAAGAGATGATGATCTAAGTGAAATAGTAAATTATGAAATTAAAATTTATTCAAATCATTCTGATTGTAAAGGAGAAGAATTAAGAACTGTTTCTTTAGTAACACCTGCTCATAATGAATATTATTTTGAACCATTTTGTGAAGGAGTTGATGCCTATTATTGCGAAGAGTTTATAACTACAGAATTAAATTTAACTCGTGAGCAAATAGAATCAATGGGATATCAAAAACAAATAGAACAAAATAATACTGTTAATCAAGAACCAACTACTAACGAGGATGAGAAAAATAATTATATATATATTATTATTGGCAGTATTATAGTAATAGCAATAATAGGGGTTGCTTCTATTGTGATAATTAGGAAACAAAGGAGTAAGATAATATGAAAAAAATTTTTGGTGGTTTGGTTGTTTTATTATTATTTTTAACTATAAATATAAAAAACACTTATGCTTATACATATACAATTACTAAAGGATACTATGTTGTTGATTCTACGCCTGAATTGAGACATTATACGTCAAATATTCCTGGGAATCCAATGATTTATTGTATACATCCTGGTAGACCTTATGGAAGTGGAGCTTCTTCATATGACTATACTTTGAGTTCTATGAATCCTAGTGAGGTTCCTGTAGGATCTACTGAATATAAATATCGTATTGCTGTTATGTATGCATATCAACAAATGAAAGCTAAAGGTTGGGATGTAAATACAAATGAAAATTATATAAATGGTAATACTGTTTTTAGGTTAATTAGAAGACAGTTTTATGCGAATGGCGAGTGTATCGGAACTTGTAGACAAAAAGGAAGAGATTTGTATACCGCTTATCATGCATATGATAGTTGGGGTGCCGGAATTAAATATCGTTCTAGAGTAACTGAAGCAATAGTTTTAGCACAACAAGCTACGAATTTTGCATGGACAAATGGAAATAGAAGTTTTGAAGATATAATTGCTAATAATTTAATTCAAGGCATTACATGGAGTGTTGTTAATGCTTCTTTACAACAAAATAATAACCTTTATGAATTAAAAGTTGAGATTCAACCTAATAGTAATGAAATCTATAGTGTAAATTATAGTGCATTTAAAATATCTTTTTTAAATGCTACTGCTAAAATTATTAGTCAATCAACTGTACAGGGAAATGGTAATAATGCCATCACAACTGTTGTGTTCGATGGTGCAACTTGGGATAAACAAGATTTAGCTGCATATATTGAAACAAATTATTGTGATCCAAATAGTTCTGCTTCTATGATCTATCGCTTAAGCAGAGGAAATAATGTTCAAGAAATGATTGCTATTTTGCCAAGCAACGCTGGTTCTTGTACTTCTGGTGGAGGATCTATTCCAAGACATCCACATACAACTACTAGAACTTCTGTTCCATTTTCTAAAATACAACAAAATAATACCTGTAGTTGTGATCATCAAACGGGATATTATACTTATAGAAAATTCAAAAATGGTCAACTAGTATTAGAAAAATCTTGGGAGTATGGTAAAGATGCACCTAGTGAACTTACTGCAGAAGATTTAAAACAATGTCCTAATACTTGTGAAAAAGATAGAACGTGTAGTAAAGATGGTGACAAGTATTATTGTAAAGATCATGATGGTGATGGAGTTGGAGACGAATGTACAAAAGATGATTATGTTAAGGATTGTTTAAAACCACAATGTTCAATTGATGATAACGGACAACATTATTGTAATGACCACGATGGTGATGGTGGTGGAGATAAATGCGATGAAGATCAATATGTAGAAGATTGTGAATGTCCTAAGTTGGAAGATGAATGTGAAACAGATCCAAGTAGTCCATCTTGTGAGGAATATGATAAAAAATGTTTAAATTGTAACCCTACTGTTACAATTCCTTCAGATTGTAGTGATTTACAAGAATATGATGCTTATCAAGGTCAATTATATCAAAGTAAATATACTGGCGGTATAAGTGATATTTCTAAAAAGCCTACTGAATGTAATAAAAATAAGGCAAATTCTATTAAGAGTTGCGTTATAGGAAAAGTTGATGCTTCACAAGAAAGCTATGAAAATAAAACTACATTTAAAGATATAAAAACATCTGGAGATGGAGGAAATAAATATTGTAAAGTTTGGTGCGAAGAATCTTATGATTTCGGATTACCTACTGCTCAAAGAACTGTAAGTGGAGGATACTTTACATTATTAACTGATGTTAAAGGAACTAGAACATGTTATACAAGTTCTGCAAGAGATTCTGAACAACCAATTGATAATGAGTTATTTGAAAGTGATTTAGAAGCTAAGAGAAAAGAAGTTATTGATGCTTGGAATATATATAGTTATTGGAAAGGCGCTAATGAAAAAGAAGCAACTCATACTACAGAAAAAAAGGAAGAACCTGGTTGTAGTGCTGATGCTTGTGATACTTGTAATCCTCCAACACCAGGATATAGCCATAGTGGAGATAGTGCTGAATATGAACATTATGAAGAAAGTTGGTCCTTTGTTGTTTATAATGAAAATGGGAAAAGAGATGTAGTATCTAGTTATAAAGGATTAGATGGTGAAAATTATGTTGCTCATGTTAGTTCAGGATATGCATCATGTACTTCATGTAGCTCATCTGGTGATGCAAGTTGTACTCCTTATAATGGAACTGACCCAGATCCAAATCAAGCTACTGAATTAAATAATGCAAAAGCTACTTTAAATAAAAAGATTCAAGAATTTAATGATATTATTGCAGAATATAATAGTTGTTCTGGTAATTTAAATGGAGCAACTGGTTGGACAAATGATATGAAATTTGATCCTGAAATTACTTTCTCTTATAATGAAGGATATTTAGAGAAAGATGATGAAAATGGTAAATTTGTAATAGATGGAGCTCAATCAGTGCCATCAGGAACTGAAACATATTGTGATGGAGATACCGATCGTTCTTATAATTGTAAAAGTGCATCTGCTACTTCTCATGATAATAATGTACCTGATGAAATGAAAACTACTATAAGAAAATTTATGTGTAATGAAAGTGGATGTAATGAATTTGATTATACTGTAAGTAAAGCTAAATGGGTAAAGAAAGAAAAAACTGTTACTCAAAGTTATAAATCTGGTGCTGATTTTTCAACTTATACTCAATATGGAACAATTCGTAAAACTGTAAATGTTGAAGGTAAGAAAGAGTATTATTTATATACACCTTTACCTGACGGTGCATTCCCAATTTCATTAATTCAAAAGACTGGTGTATTTCCATTTACAATAACATTTAATAATATTGGTCAATCAAATGTAAATGGTACATTGGGAAGATTAATTGGTCAAAAATATAAAACAAGTGCAGGATTAGGGGATATTTTAACATCTTATAATTCTCTTGATGCATCTAAGAAATGTGATTTAGAAGGTAATAAGTCTAATAAAACTCAAACTGCAACGACTCAAAGTGGTTATGTATGTCATTATATAAATAACTGTGATACATGTAAATTTAAATGTGAAGATGATGATTGTGTGTTTGATGAAAATTGTACAGAATGTAAATTTAAATGTGATACTTGTATTTTTGATGGATATGGTACTACATATAGTTATAGAACTGTATCTTTAAATAAGCTATTCCCAAATGATCGTCCACTTGGATATAATTGGAATAATAATATTAAAGGTGAATTAACTCGTAAAGATATCGAAGATCAAGATGCTCCAGAAAGCATTTATGAACATCCTCAATATTCATTTACATTAACTCCTGTTAATTTACAAAAAATTAGAAATTATAATGACCTTGCAGGTTCTTATACTAATTCAAATATTCCAGATCAATTTGCAAGTAAATTTGATGGAGAAACATCTTCATTATATTGTGAAAACTTGACAGTAAATGGTGTAAATTATAGCATTAATTGTAAAAGTCGATTCTTAGATTTAATTGAATCTTCTGGAAAAGAATATGCTAATGATGTTTATCGTGTTACAAGTGATCATAATCCTTGGGTATTATTTGATGAAAGCAATTGTACTTCTGGATACGGAAAAGGCAATTGTGTAGGTATTGGTCCTTCATGGAAATTAAGGAGTGTTGATTAATGAGAGAGTCTTATTGGGGATATTGGATTATAATTTTAGGTGTATTTGTTATAGTAATAATGATGTTAATTTCTAATGTTACTACTACAAATACTCAAGATTATTATTTAATTAAAGAAGTAACTGAACAATCTATGGTAGATGCCGTCGATTTAGGTTATTATCGTGTAAGTGGTGAATTAAAAATCAATGCTGATCGCTTTGTTGAGAGTTTTATAAGAAGATTTTCTGAAAATGTTTCTTTAAATACTTATAAAGTTGATTTTTATGGTGTTTATGAAGCTCCTCCAAAAGTTAGTGTAAAGGTTACTACGAAAAGTAATACTTATATAGTTGGTGGAGATGCCTCTTCTTTTGATATAGTAAATAAAGTGGATGCTATATTAGAATTAGATGGTTCTAGTAGTTATACAGAAAGTTAGTTTGGAAAGAAGGAAGAATATAAATGGGGAACATTTTAACAAAATTAAAGAGATTTTTAACAAATAAAAATACAGTTACTATATTGTGTGTTTTGGCAGGAATCTTGTTATTGTATATAGGATATAATTGGAGAGTAAATTCTGCTACTCAACCTATTAGTGTTCCCTATGCTAAAAACACTTTGTCATCTGGACATTTGATTACTTCTGAAGATATTGGTACAATGGAAGTTTCCGGTACTGTTCTTGAAAAAACAAAAGGTATTATTAGAAATCGAAACCAATTAATTGGAAAAGAAGTTAGTTATGGAAATACAATCCAAGCTAATAGTTTTTTCTATTCAGAAGATGTAAAAGATGCGACAAGTAATGATTATAATGTTTTAGAGGACATTGAAGATGGCTATGCTCCAATTAATCTTGATGTTGATTTGCATAGCACGTTTGGTAATGCTATTTATCCTGGAAATTATATTGATCTATGGTTTCGAGGAACGGATACTAGTGGTAAATTGATTTATGGTAAATTTATTAAAAGTATTAAAGTTTTAGATGTTACTGATTCAAATAGTAAATCTGTATTTGAAACAGGTGCAGAAAGTCGTGAACCTGCTCATTTGTTATTTGCAGTGGAAGATGAAATGATGGAACTTATTCATGCCGCCCAACAAGTGGGAGAATTAGTTCCTGTTCCAAGAAATAAAAGTTATAGCTTAAATCCTTTAAAAATTGAAATTGCAAGTACTTATTTACAAAATTATATTTTATCACAAGTAGCTATTACTACAAATGATAGTAATGTGAATGATTCTACAAATTCTTCTAATTCTGATAATACATTTGAAGATGGTGATGATGAAGAGGAGGATGTATATAATGAATAGTTTTATAACAAAAGTTAAAAGATTTTTAGGAAATAAGAATACGGTTACTATTATTTGTATTGTAGCAGGATTTGCTATTTTGTATATTGGATATAATTGGCGTGTTAATGAAGCTATTAATCCTACGATGGTTCCTTATGCAAAAGTTAAATTAGAAGCTCGTCATGTTATTACACCAGATGATATTGGTTTTATGAATGTTAATAGCGATGTTATTAGAAGAGCTACAAATATTATTAGTTCAAGTAATGATTTGGTGGGAAAAGAAGTTACTTATGGTAATACTATTCCTGCAGGTAGTCTTTTTTATAAAGAAGATGTTACAACTCCATCTTTATCTCCAGATTATGTTCTTAGTGATATTCCAGATGGAAGTACTGCTTTTTCTTTGTCTGTAGATGAAACGACTACTTACGGAAATTATATTGAAATAGGAAGTTATATTGATTTATGGTTTGAAGGAGAAGATGACTATAATCGAATTATTTATAATAATTTTGTTAAAAGTATTCAAGTATTAGATGTTCGTGATTCTAAAGGTGTTTCTTTAGCAAATACAAAAAGTGAATCTCCTGCCGAGTTATTGTTTGCAGTTCCAGATGAGCTATATTCTTTATTAGTAAAAGCAAATGAAATTGGTGATTTAGTTCCTGTTCCAAGAAATAAAACATATACTGCAGAACCTGGTGAAACAGAGGTTACGAATACTTATATTCAAAATTTCATTTTAAGTAAAACGGCTACTATTCCAGATGAGGAATAAGTACATAGAATAGAAGGGTGATCAATAATGAATGATAATGTGTTTTCTCAATTAGATTTTGGGCCTTTAGATGAATTTTTAAAAGCAGATGATGTTACAGATATTTCTTATACTAATGGTGGGCAAGTTTGGCTTAAAACTTTATCAAAAGGTGTTTATCAAGTAGATCGTCCTGAAATTAATAATGCTTTGATGGAAAAATTAGCTTTTCAATGTGCTAATGTTATGGGAAAAACATTTAATATGGCTCATCCAATGCTTGATGCAGAGAGTGCAGAATTGCGTATGAATTTTATTCATGAGTCTATTGCTACAAACGGTATCGCGTGTGTTATTCGTAAAACTCCTGCTAAAATAAGATTAAATAAACAAAAATTATTAGATGAAAAATATGTATCGGCATCTATTCATGATTTTTTAATTCAATGTGTAGAAGGCCATGCTAATATTATTGTAAGTGGTGAAACTGGTTCAGGTAAAACAGAACTTGTTAAATATTTAGCTAGTCATATTAAAGAAAATGAAAAAATAATTACGATTGAAGATACTTTAGAGCTTCACTTGGATAAGATTTTTCCACATCGTGATATTGTCGCGTTGAAAACTAATAATATTGCATCTTATTCTGATGTTTTAGTTGCTTGTATGAGACAGAATCCTGTATGGATTTTACTTTCTGAGGTTCGTTCTGCAGAAGCCGTGATGGCCGTTCGTAACTCCATTTCATCTGGACACCATATTTTGTCTACTATTCACTCAGATAAAGCAAGTTTAATACCTATGCGTATGTTTTCTTTGATTGAAAGCAATGTAGATGTTGAACAATTTGTAACTACTATTCATCGTTATGTTCAAATAGGTGTTTATGTAAAAGGATATATGAGTAAAGAGTTAGGAAGATTTCAACGTGAGATATTAGAAGTTTGTGAATTTTATGTTGATGAGAATAATAAACCACAAGTAAATATTATTTTTAAGAAAACTTTAACTGGAGAAATTACTATGAACAATCCAACTAAGAATTTAAGAGATTATTTAGGAATTGGAGGCGTTGTATTACCAGAAGATATTTTTGCAGAAAATTCTGGAACTAGTACTTCTGATGTTTTAAATACAACAACATCTAATCCAACACCTCCTGTTCAAGCTAGTACACAGACGCCAAAAGTAAATCCACCTACTCAAAATACTCAAACGATAAATACATTGGAAATATTATAAAAGAAGAAAAGAGGGCTTTATATGATCGAACTCATTTTATTAATCGGTTTAGCCGTTTTTGCACTTACTTATCGATTTAATAATGGTGAAAATATTTATAAATTTTTTGTTACTTCTGTAAGTACTGTTTATGATAAATATGCCCCTTATAGTTTTAAAGAAGTAAGACAAAAAACAAAGGAATTAGGACAAGAATATACTCCTAGACAATATTTAACTCAAGTTGTTGTATTTGCCGTTGTGGCAGGTGGTATTTCTTATTTATATTTTTATAATATTATTATTGCCGTGATTTACGGTAGTATTGCCGTTGCATTTATTCCCTATCTGGCTTATTTGAGATGTCAAAAAGTATATAGTGAGTTTATTTTTGAACAAATTCAAATTTATACTACTAATGTCATTATGGAATTTAATACGACTCAAAGTTTTGTAAAGTCTCTTGAAGGTGTTAGAGATTCTGGTATTTTAGAAGATCCTGTATTAACTGATGTAAAAACAATGATCGATATGTCTTATCAAAATGGAACCATTGATGAGTCTATTACTTTCTTTAATGAAAAATATCCATATTATATGGTTAAAAATATGAATCAATTGTTTTTACAAATTACTAAGGAAGGTGCGAAAGACTCTGGTCAAGCTCTTGAAAATATGTCTTTAGATATCGATGCTTTGGTTGAAGGAGTTTATCGTGATCAAATAGATCGTAAAGAATTTCATCGTCGATTTATTACTTTTGGTTTAGCTTTGTTCTTACTTGTTATGGCTATGCAATTTTTACTTGGTACAGATTCTTATTTAGCTTTACTCGATATGTGGTATGTACAACTCATTTTGCATGCGATTATTATTATTAATAGTTTTTTCTTAATTACTGGAGAAAAATTCTATTATGAAGATGTGGGGGTGGAGTAATGTACTTTGAAATTATTGCCTTGGCTCTTATATTGTTATTTGGGTTAAATTATACTGGCCGTATTAGTGCGAATCGTTTTGTTTCTGATAATGAAGTATATTTTAGAAAATTAAAAGAAAGTGATTGGGACTTTTATGTAAAAGCAAAATATGGAGATGCAGTAAATCCAGATTTCTTATTTAATAAAAGAATTCAAAAAGGTCTTATTGCTATTGTTGTTATTCTTTGCTTTTTCATTTCTCAACTTTCATATATTACTGTTTTGTTCTCTTTTTTAGGTGGTTATTTAATATTTCGTTTAGATTATTCTGATTTAAAAAAATATTATAAACGTCATTTAAATGAGATAGATGCAATGCTTCCACATTATTTAAAAGGATTGGAAATTTTAATTCAACATTATACTGTTCCTGTTGCATTAGGAAAAAGTGTTGATGATGCACCTGCTATTTTTCGAGATGGACTACAAGAGATGGTTAATAAAATTAATCAAGGTGATGATACTATACAACCATATATGGATTTTGCTAAAATGTATCCTGTTAGAGATTCTATGAGAATGATGCGTTTATTATATCGTCTTAGTTTAGGTCGTCAAGAGCATAAACAAGATCAGTTATTAACATTTTCTAAAACTATTTCTAATTTACAACAAAAAGCAAGAGAATTAAAATATAAAAATCGTTTGGAAAAAATGGAAGGTAAAACGATGCAAATGTTAATCGCGACAGGTTTAGGTGTCATGGTTTTGTTAATTTTTGCCGTACTTCAAATGATGAATATGTAAATCTTTTGAAAAGTTTATTGTTTAAATTTATAAAATATTGATATTTGGGATAAAAATAGATATAATAATAGATATAGAGAAAGTAAAGGAGGAAAGATAAAATGAAAGAAGCAACTGGTGAATTAAATATGACAGTTGTTACTGTAGTTGCCATTGCAGCAGTAGCAGCATTCTTCTATGCATTTGTTTGGCCAGGGATTAGAAGATCTATTGCAAGTAGTCAAGTTTGTTCTAATTCACCTGGATCTATTGTAGGAGTAGCAGGACAGGAAGGCTATGTAAGTTGTAGTGAAATGGATGATAATAAATATACTTGTCAATATTATGATAGTAATGATGGAAAAGAATATACTGCAACTTGTACAGCAAGACAATAGGAGGTAAAAGCTTATGAAAGAAGCTACAGGAGAGCTTAATACAACGGTTATAACTGTAATACTAGTGGCTTCCTTAGCTTCTTTTTTCTTTTTTACGATATGGCCCATATTAAAAAATAATTTGGATTCCAATACGAGATGTAGTGAAGCAATATGTGAAAAGCCAAAAGAGGGATCTTCCACAGTAGAATGTTATATATCCGGTAAGGAAAATGAAAAATTTCAATGTGCGAATAAGGGGTAGGATGGTGAAAAAATGAAAGAGGCAATAGGAGGAACTTGGATTTTTCAAATAGTCATTGTTTTTATTTTACTATTTACTGGTTTTATGTGTCTTTCTATTAATCGTTCGAAAGCTTTTAGTGTTAAAGACCAAATTATACAAGCTATCCAAGCACATAATGGAATTGATGTTGGTGGAGTATATAATGAAGAAAAACAAGATGCATTTTATGATATTGTCGAGTATTTAAAAAATACTTCTTATCGTAATACGGGAAATAGACCTCCGGCTGAGAAGCTTGGGGATGATGAAGTGGAATATGAATGTTGGGGAAGAGATGGACAACATGCAAAAGATAATCGTGCGACTTTTTGTATCGCAAAGATGTCTACTGAAAGCGAAGGTTATCAAGAGGATGATGCCTATAGAGAATTGCCTCCAATGGCATATTACAGAGTTGTTGTTTTTTATCAATTAGATATTCCTGTTTTTCACGATTTATTTAATTTTACTGTAGTTGGAGATACAAAAACTATGTTTGGAAGTGATTTAAAATGAGGCAGGCAATTGGAACTACATGGATTATGCAACTCGTAATCATTTTTATGTTGATTTTTGTGGCTTTTTTGGCATTAACGATTAATTTTACGAAAGCATTTAAAATTAAAAATGAATTAATTACAATGATTGAAAAATATGAAGGATTGAGTTCAGGTGATGAAGGCTCTATTTCTTTAATTAATAATTATTTGAGATATAATAATTATTCTGTTCGTGGTTATTGTGATGATAATGAGTATGGTATGGTAAATTTAGAAACTGGTACAATGGAGTCTGCAGATCCTAAAGAAAAATATTATTATTGTGTGAGCAAAACAGATACAAGTACGGTTAATTTGCCAGATCGTGCAAGGTATAATATTCGAATTTTTTTTCACTTTAGTTTACCTATTATTGGAGATATCTTTACTTTCTCATCCGATGGATCCACGATTGATATCAATCATCCAATAGAAGATATAGACGCGAATTAGGAGGTACAAAATGAATGTAAAAGTAACAAATAAATATTCAAGTTTACTTGCAAATTTAGATGTAGATTTTATTAAAAGTATTGAAGGAGAATTTACTCCAGAAGAAATTATTATGCAATTTAATAATTTTTTCTACAATAAAATGATTTTAGATATTACGGCCGTGAAAGGATATCAAGACATTACGAAGATTCAAGAATTATCTGTAAATATGGATATGAGTAAAGTAATATTACTTTTGGATGATTCAGAAGTGGTAAATAGTCCAAGATATTTATCTCAATTGGTATCTATGGGAATTTATAATTTTACTCGTAATATTGACGCTATTAAATTTTTGATTGATAATCCAAATTCTTATAAAGATGTGGCACAGTATCATCAATTAAATAATGTAATGACTGTACCAGAAACTGAAAAAGAAAATGTCAGTCCTTCTTCTAATACTTCTTCTATGGAATCTTCGCATCAAGTTCGAATTATTGGAATTAAAAATGTGACAGAGCATGCCGGAAGTACAACCCTTACTTATCTTTTAAAAAAACATTTAGAAAAGAAATATAAAGTTGTTGCAGTAGAAGTAGATGATAATGACTTTGTTTATTTAAATGACAAGTCATTAAAACATACTTCTCATATGGATTTGCAAAGTTTTATTACTTTAAATTATAATAATTTTGATGTTATGCTCATTGATTTAAATTCTCAAGGTTCAGAATCATTATGTAGTGAAGTATTGTACTTAATAGAACCAGGACTTATTAAATTAAACAAATTAATTCGTCAAGATAGACAAGCATTTGAAAAATTAAAAGGAAAAAAGATTATTTTAAATCGAAGTGTTTTAAATTCAACAGATGTAGCAGATTTTGAATATGAATCTCGTAGTAAAGTTTATTTTAATATTCCGTATTTGGACGATAAATTAGATAAACATCATGTTTTAGATGAATTGTTAATGAAACTAGGTTTTTCTAGATTAGATACCGAAAATAGTGAAAAAGGTGGAAAGTTATTTAGTATTTTTAAATAACTTTTTTTTTATTAAACTTTCATTCATATAATATTGGAAGTATCGCCTCTAGTGTCCATGCGGGTGGAATAGTCAATATTGGTCACTCCTCTGCGATTTTATTAGATAATGTATATAATTTGGGAACCTTAAGTGGAAGTGGAGCAAATTATGAAATAGGGTATTTGAATAAGCTATTTAGTAGTAATATCACAAATACCACTTATTATTCAAATATCTATACTGGAAGTAATCAAAGTTTTGGAAGATCGGTAAGAGATACAACGATGCATTCAGAAACTTTAACAAGCTCTTTAAATAGAAATGTTCCAAGTGTTGATGTAAGTCACATCAAAAATATGTTAATAAGTGCAGGTTTAATTGATGGAAATTATAATATGAATATTTATAGTTGGGCATATAATGCAAATGGGCAATATTCATATATTGTGTATAATTAGATTTTGTTTCTAAAATATTTGATAGACTGTTAACAAAGTAAATTTTGTTAATGGTCTTTTTATTTCTCAAATGACATCTTCTTTTTTTTTGTCTTTTTTGGTATAATGTTGGTTAGAAATTGGTGGTGATGGTATGAATCGAGAAAATTTAGATGAACAAGAAAATAATGAGATAGAAAATATACCATCAGAAAATAAAGAACCCTCTTTTGATATGGAACTGGAGCCACCTGAAAAACCTTTACAAGCAGTAGGAGAAAAAAAATTAATTAATAAATTATTAAAAAGAAAAATACTTCTTATTGGAGTAATTGCAGGTGTGATTTTCCTTTTATTTATTCTTCTTTTGTCTCTTTTTAGTGAAGGAACGGAAAGTACGCATTTTCGTTATAAAGAAAATTCTACTTGTGAAAATGTCGCCGTGACTTATGATCCGTATGGAGATACTCCCTCTTCATCTACAACCATGACTTTAGAAGAATATGTAAAATCCGCTTCTCTAGCGTATTTAAAAAATATCAAAAATCCTTCTACGAAAATATTTGATTATTATTATGCACTTGCTGTAGCCATAAGAACAGAAGTGATATCAAATGGATGCCGGATAACCTATCGAGATAAACAATTAAATAAAAATTCGAATGTAGAAAATGACGCGTTAGAAAGAGCTCTTAATTTATCTCGAGGAATTATCATGGTAGATGAAGAAGAAAATATAGTCTCTGCAAAAGTTTCAGATTTTTGTTGGAAAACAAAAGAAGAAAAGTATACCTTATATCAAGCCAATCAATTAGCCGTTGAATTTTCTTTTACAAATGAATTTTTAAACCATTCCATTTATGAAACTTGTCCTTGTAATAATCCCGATGGAATAAGTCCTCCAGATCCAGAAAGCGAGGAAGTGGGAGAATTTGATCATTGTTTTATTGGTTGGGATACTGATGACGACGACATCGATGACGAATTTGAGTGGCTTCATCAAGACGATGAAACTGGTTACAGTGTTCTTGGTTCTTTAGCTATATATAATCAAACTGGAAAAGACTATATCAGTTTATTAAGGTATTTTTTTGGAGATATTGAATTAATGACCACCGAGAAAGAAAAAATAGAAGAGGAAGTCATAGCAGATAATTCAAGTTGTTCTGAATTTAGTTTAACAAGTACAACTTTAACCAAAAGTGCTTTTGTAAATAAAGTCAAAAACTACTCAGTAAGAGGAGAAGAAGACTGGGCCTTATTTCAAAGTCATGCCGAAGAAATTTATGATATTGCTATTGCTAACCATTTTAATCCTGAAATGATTATTGTAAGAGCTATATTAGAAGGATTTTCACCAGGAGGAAACTCTCATAACTACTTTGGAATCACTTGTTATAATGGTCAACCAGAAAAGTGTAGTCGTTATGATACTTTTGAAAAAGGAATTTTAGGATTCATTGAAACCGTAAAAAAATATAGTACTTATTTAGAATTAACAAAAAAATATGCTTATTTAGGAGATTATTGGTATAACCCTGGTAGTTGGGGAGATGGAGGATGCGCTTATGCAACCTACATTTACCCAGATGGATTAGATAGCTACGTCACGGATGCCTGTTCTTCTGCAAGAAGAAATTTATGTGTAGCCGGTGGAACGAAAAGTGGATGTGTCGCGACAAGACAAGAAGATAAAGATGCGTACTCTTTATATCAAGGAAGAAATATGACAGATAAACGTCAAGAAATTTTTGGCTTTTCTACGAATAGTTGTACCAATAAGTCTTTAAATTATGGAAGTTGTGTGATTTTTAAACAAGGAGATTCAAGATGGGGAAGCGAAACTTTAGGATATGGAAATGAAACTTTAAAAAGTGCTGGATGTGCAGTTACATCTGTCGCGATCGCGCTTACTTGTACGGGTGAAGTAACAGACCCTGATTTCTCACCAAAAGTATTAAATGATAAATTAAAAGAAATGGGTGGTTTCTCTTATGGGGCGATTGAATGGAATAATGATGCGATTCGAGAGTTTGTCCCAACTTTCCGTTGGATGAATACTTATCAAATTAATTTTTATGATTCACAAGAAAGTAAAATAGAAAAAATGAAAGTAGGATTAGAAAATAATCATATTGGAATTGTTCACTTAAATTCTACTGCGAATGGTCATTTTGTCGTATTACAATCCATTAATGAAGAGGAAGGCACCATCACGGTGTTAGATCCGGCTTACGGAGACATTCATACTTATTCTATTACGAATGTCGATGGTTTTAAATATTACATGTATTAGAAAGGATGAAAACATGACAAAAAGAAATACTTTAATCTTAATTGGTCTTGCTTTATTATGTGTAATCTATGTAGTTGTTTTCTTTTTTCTAACGGGCTCCAATAAAGCAAGTGAAGGGTATCTTTTAGTTTCCGATTTAGGGGGATTTTATTGCAAAGCTCGTAAGTGTAATTATACAAAAATAAGTGACATCCATTTAGAAGGAAAGAAAATAAAAACTTATCAACAAAATGAATTAAAAGGAACTTATGAACTTTCTTATTTAGATCGTTGGAATTTTTTTCAAAACAATGAATGGGTTTCTTTTTACGGAGACTTTTTAGGAATTGATGAATCTTTAAATGCCAACCTTATGCCTTTGGAGTATAAAGAGCTTACGGAAGAAGATACGTCTTTTATAAAAGAAATCATTCAAAAAAATGGATGCTCTTATACTAATTTAGATAAAAATTATGCTATTTTAATTGATTTAGATGAAAATGGAACGATGGATCAATTGATTTCGGTTTCCAATCAAACAGAAGAAGAACAAAACTCTAAATACTTTTCTATCTTTTTCGCTATTTTAAATGGAAAAGTTGTAAAAATTTATGAAGAATATACCGAAGATAAATACCAATTACCGTATAATCATGTTTTTGGAGTCGTAAAGTTAGATGAGGAAAAGAGTCCTAGAGTTATCGTCAATCAAAATTATTTCGATCAAACAGGAAGTCCATCCATTCTTTTATACCAATTAAATGGTAAGAAATTTAAAGTTGTGGCAGAAGAGACGAATGAATAAAAAGTATTTGTATTCTCATTAATTTATTGTATAATAGAGAGGAAAAAAAGGAGGTTTTTTATGAAATTTCGTGTAGAAAAAAAAGATTTAATTATCTTTATTATCTTTTGTGTGTTTTTACTTTATTTATGTGCAATTGCCGTTTTAAACTTTTCATCTTTTGCGTCTGATGGAACATTTTATGGATTAAATCCGTTTCCTGCTTTTACAGGAGATTATCTTGTTTTAACTCTTTTTATGTTTGTCATTGCTTTAGTGATTATTTTTTCAAGTGTGTCTTCATATATTTTTGACCGCGATAAAGGTGGAAAAAGATTATTAAATATTGGTGAAAAAGAAGAAAAAGGATACTCTAGATGGGCAAGCGACAAGGAAATGAAGTCTGACCGTGGAGTCGTTCATGTAGTGAGTACCGATCAACATGTCGAAGGAGCCGGAGTCCCACTTATTAACGATGGAAAAAATCTTTGGGTAGATAATAGTGATTACCACTCTTTAGTCATTGGTTCTACAGGTTCTGGAAAATCGGAAAGCTTTGTAAAACCAATGGTGAATTTATTAGCTAAAAAAGGAGAGAGTATCATTGTAAACGACCCCAAAGCAGAACTTTATAAATATTGTGGAGATTATTTAAAAGAACAAGGCTATAACATTATTGTTTTGAATTTCCGTGATCCGGATGAAGGAAATGCTTGGAGTCCTCTTGCAATGCCTTATTACTATTTTAAAAATGGAAATGTAGACAAAGCGACTGAACTTGTAGAAGATATAGCTAATAATATTTTAGTAGATCCTAAAAATAAAGACTCTGCTTTCTGGGAAAAATCAGCCGCGGATTATTTTTCAGCTTTAGCCATTGGATTATTCCGAGATGGAAAAGAAGATGAAATCAACTTTAATTCGGTTAATGTGATGAGTACCGTGGGAGAAGAAAGATTTGGAGCAAGTAATTACATTAAAGAATACTTTGCAATTAAAGGAGAAAATTCTCCAGAATATATTTCTGGTTCTACGACTTTTAATGCACCAAGTGAAACAAAAGGTGGAATTTTATCTACGTTCCGTCAAAAGATTCGTATTTTCTCATCTAGAGAAAAATTATCTGAAATGCTTTCTCATAGTGATTTTGATATGCGAAGTATAGGAGAAAAGAAAACGGCCGTCTTCTTAATTATTCATGATGAAAAAACAACTTATCATAGTTTACTTACTGTATTTATTAAACAATGTTATGAAACTTTAATTGAGGTTGCTCAAGCGAATGGAGGAAAGTTAAAATATCGAACCAATTTTATTTTAGATGAGTTTGCGAACATGCCACCTTTACAAGATGTGGATTCCATGGTCTCTGCCGCACGTTCAAGAGATATACGTTTTACCTTTATTATTCAAAACTTTTCTCAATTAAATGATGTTTATGGAAAAGAAATCGCCGAAACCTTAAAAGGAAACTGTGGAAATTTAATTTACTTAATTAGTACCGAAATGGCGGCTTTAGAAGAAATTAGTAAAATGTGTGGAGAAGTAAAAAGTAAAGAAAAAGATAAAACGGCATCTACTCCTTTAGTCACAGTCTCTGATTTACAAAAAATGAAATTAGGGCAAGTTATTATTAAAAGACTTCGTATGAATCCTTTTAAAACGAAACTCGTGGCTGACATGAAAATGGACTGGGGTATCGAAAGAAAAGAAATGCCTTTTCCACATCGTGAAATGAAACCAATCGCGACTTTTGATATTAAAACTTATGTTTCTGAAACAAAAAGAAAAATGATGACTGAACAAAAAGATGATACAAATAGTTTTAATCCATTCATGCCAGGTATGGGAAATAGAAATCCTTTCATGGGCGCATCCCCTTTCTTTGGAGATTTACCTGAGAAAAAAATGCCTGAAATGTTACCAGGAATGAACAAACCAATTTCTAGTTTAACGAATGAAGAAATCGATAAAATGATCGCAGATATTGATAAAAAATTAAAAGAATTAGATGAAGAAGAGGAAATGGAAAAAGCTAAATTAGAACAAAAAGAAGAAAAAGTAATTCCTGAACCTGTTATAGAAGAAAAAGAAGAACCAAAAGTGGAAGAAGAAAAACCAAAAATCAATGTCGATATGAATTCTGTAGTGATGGATGATAACATGATTACAGATGATGAATTTTTTGATGATTTCTTTCATGATGAATAAAAATTTTTTTCCTTACTAGGGCATATATTATATGCGAAAAATAAAAATGTGCATACCTTAAAATAGGTGAAGTGAAATGAGAAGAATTTCTTTGGCAAGCTATCATAAGAGTATGGGAGAATTAATTGATTTATCGAGTCCACAAGATTTTAAAATAAGTCATCATCCAGATGCAAAAAATATTCCTTATCAAAAGTTTATGCTTTATTATGATCAACTTTTAAGTAAAAAGAAACCTTATTTCTTTGTTTGTGAAAAAGGATTGCACAGTGGTAAAGTAGTAAGAATGTTAGAATATTTTGGGTATGATGTCACTCAAGTATTAAAATAATTGGAAATAAAACTGCAAAAAAATGCAGTTTTTTTATCCATTCGACACCATTCGACAAAATTTACTCTTTTCGTGTTGTAGAATATAGAACTCGAAGGGAGGTGAATTATGTCGAAATTTTTTACTGCTAAGAATGACAAGGTCTTTAAAGCTATATTCTCGGATCCAAGTGATACAGAACTTCTAGAGACCCTTTTAAGTCTAATCTTTAAAAAGAAAGTTTCTAATATTACTTTTTCTAATACAGAACTTTTAAAAAGAAATGTAGTAGAAAGAGCAAAAATAGTAGACTTTATAGCTACAGTAGATGGAGTAAAAACACATATCGAAATGAACTCATCCGATCAAAGTTGGCTTCATTTAAGAAACTTAAACTTTTTCAGTACCATTTTTAGTAAAGA
>CANQRJ010000009.1 GCA_947626215.1 uncultured Bacilli bacterium | reverse complement strand
TTTTTCATATTTTCGTAGTTTTTTCTTCATTTATGGAACTTAATTCTTCAAACTGGAATTTATTTTTACTTTTGACCTAAAAATAATTTAAAATCAATCTAGCATTTTACTACATTCTTTTTTTCCATAGCTATGACTTCTTCAATCATTTTAATAATATCATTTGCTTTATATAAATCAATAACTTTACTTTTTCTTTTATCATCTGAAATATCATAAAAATATTTTTTATTTATCTTGTTTATAATTTTATAAGTTTCTTCTTCACTATAATTATACTTATACTGAATATACATAAAAGCTAAATCTGCTGTTCTCAAAATGTTTTTAATGTTTTTATCTTCAATAGATTGCAAATATTTTTTATATTTAATAATAGACCGACAAACTTTTAAAGACATTTCAACATCATATACCTCATCTTTTTCTAATAAATTTTCTAATTGTTTAGAAACATTACTTTTCCAGTCACCTAATTTTTTTGTTTTAATAGCAAAATACAATTTACAAAAATCAACTAAATGAACGATATTTTCTTTACGATACACAACTTTTAAAAGATCACTATAATGTCTTTCTCCTGACGTATTAATATCTAAAAAAATAGGATCTTCATTAAATAAAGTTAAATGAAATAATTGAGATTGCAAGTTTCTAATATTTGAATCCAACGATAATAAATCAATAGGTTTTATCTTTCTCTGTGTATTCGTAAACTTAGAAATTTTACTTTTCACTTTATAATCTGATTCATTTTTAACAATAACCAATAGACTGATATTTTCTACATTTGGATATTTATGAATGACATTCCAAATTGTTTGTTGACCATTATTTATAATTGGTTCATTAATAATTAAACAAGGAGTATTCGTATACTTAACAAGCCCAGTAATTGTAACTCCATTATTATATTTCACAAAATTATTTGGATCATGATCAATGGTCTCTGACATTGCTTTATTTATACCCAAATTTCCTCTTACATTATCAAAAAATAGCTTATAAAGTTTATTTATATCTCCACCAATATTTTCACAAGAAAGCAAATCATCAATAAACGTTTTTGCGTCCACAAAATAAGCATATATAGCCTTATCATTTATAATC
Organism: uncultured Bacilli bacterium; assembly: GCA_947626215.1. Taxonomy (GTDB): domain Bacteria; phylum Bacillota_I; class Bacilli_A; order RF39; family UBA660; genus Ventrenecus. Next base: position 21,836 of record CANQRJ010000009.1, on the reverse strand, counting down.
TTAGCAACCCCGTTTTCTCTAGGAATTGTTAAAGATATATTCAAATGATTTGTTTTATTTAAAAAATAATTTTCAAAATATTTCAAATAAATACTTTTTGAAGATATATGAAGTTTATCATTTCCATTACTAGATATAGTTATAATTTCATATTCTTTTTCTCGAGTAATATTTTCTTTATGTTTCTCACAAAACAAAAATAAATCATTTGCAAATTCACTAGTTATATTTCCGGTAGATATATATTCATAATAATTTTTATCAATAGTAGAAATATCACTAAAATCTAAATAATCCATTTTAATTTGATAAACCTTATTAACGTCATCTTTCCAATATATTGCATCAATCTTTCCATCCTGTTCTCCATTTACAATATAATGATCATAAACAATTTTAGAATCAATATTATATAATACAGTAAGCGCAAAAACTTCAAAAGCATGCCCATAGCCATCTCCACTTGGCATTTCAAACTGTGATCTTATTGTCTCAAGTTCATCTATAATTATTTTTGCCAAAGTATCTCCTAATTCATATCTTAATTTAACTTTTAAAATGGTATCTCTTTCACTTTCTTCCGTCCCATCTATACTTTTTCCTTTGATAGTCTGAAAAGTATTCCAATCATCACTTGAAACATGAATCAAATTCGATTTATCTCTTATAAATTTATTCATCCTACACCACCTTATTTTAGCTTCATATCTTTACTTAAAATCTTAAAAGAAATTCCACTATCTAAAACAACAACTTTTCCCACATCATTTTTATAAACCTTTTCTACTAATTCTGCATCCAAATCAATATTTTCTCCAACAGTAAACTTCTCTGACTCACTGTCATCTTCAAAAAGAACTTCAAACTTTCCACTATACTTAGGAACATAAAGTTTATAAACTCTTTCAACAGGAACATCTTCTTTCAAAAAATGATCATATTTATTTTTTTCTTTAAAATCAAAAAATAATGAATCATCATCGGAAACCGAAAAAGAAACTCTATTTTTTCTTAACATACCAATAACTTTATCAAGAATATCTTCTGGAAAACCAGTTTTTATTAAATCTTTATACTCTAAAACCAACTTATAACCCATCAAATTTGCTATAACATAAGCATCATCATTATAAACCTCATAAAAATCATTATTAATCCGTTGAATAAAAACAACCTTCTCATTTTTCATCTACTTCCACCCACTTAATTAAACTTATTATAGCAATTTTATGATTTAATTACAAATCATTAAAAATCTTTAGGTTTCATAAGGATTTTTATAGTAAATATTATAGCTATTCCTTGCTTATCTGATATTCTGCAATAAATAACTACGTAATCCAAATAATAAATCTTTTAATAAACATACACCCAAAAAAAGGCTTAACGCCTTTTAAATATTTTCATTTCGAATCGTTTCAATCGTATTTTGTTTACGGATTTTATTCATCGAATACTTCATAATAATTGAAATAAGAAGAAATAAAACTACAATTGAAATCACTATGGCAACTATAGGCACCTTATAAGGTATTCCTAAATTTTTTCCTAAAAAGTAATAAATTAGATAAGATAAACATAAACCAATTGGAATACCAAAAATTAAAGACTTTATTCCCATAAAAAACGTTTCCAAACGAATCATTCGGTTAAATTCAGAAGAAGTCATACCAATAGATTTTAACATAGCAAACTCAGGACGCCTTAACTCTATATTTGTTGTAATAGTATTAAAAATATTTGTGATTCCAATGAGTATAATAACAATGATAAAGCCATATAAGAAAATGCCAATTAAAGTAAATAAATGATCCATCATTGCCACATTTTCTTCCATATTATCAATCGTGTAATTTTCTCCCTTTAATACCTCGTCAATATCATCCTGTAATTGATTAGCCTGATTTGATTTAAAATAAATAGAAACAATTTTTGAAGGATCTGAACCAAGAAGTTTTTCATACACTTCATCACTAACAATAAGATATATCCCATCATAATTTTTAAGACCAAAAGGCTTTGAAGAGGTAACTGCCCCAAGTTGTAAACTTACATCTTTTCCGTTATTTAATGTTCCTAATAAAGTATCACCTTCTTTAAAATCGGTAAGTCTCATCGTTTCATAAACCATTTTCTTTTTCGATTCATCTATCCGACTAACTTTCATATAATCCATTAAAATTCCTTTATCTTTAACTTCATCATAACTTAAACCTAATGAACGAACATATTTTTGAAAAGGTTCATCGCCAAGAGCATAAATCGGTAAATACTGAGTATTATCATCTTCATCTACTGGTAAATCCAAAAACTTTTGATATTGAGAACTTAATCTGCGATTTTCACAATCAAAACCCATGGATCTTAAAACTGAATACTCTTCAATATTTTCTAATGAAGTCGTTTTCAAATATTTTTGAAATAGCTTTTCGTTATCAACAGAAGAAGAATACAAAAATACATTATACTCTGAAATATTAAGTTCATTTCTAGCTACATCAAATGCTAAAGACATAAAACTTGATAAAGCAAGAAAAACTGAAACAGAAACAACAAGTGAAATTACAGTAGTTCGATATTTTTTCTTATTCCTTTTTAAGTTTTTATAAGAAATTTCTCCACCAATTCCAAACAACTTAGAAATAAATTTTGGTGCCTGTAACTTTTTAGATGGAATTTTAATAGATGCACTACTCCGAATAGAGTCAATAGGTGAAATTAAAGATGCCTTTCTTGCACTATGAAAAGCAGAAAAATAAATGGTTATAATTCCTAATAGAATGGCTACTAAAATAGGCAATAACGAAAAAGAAAATTGTAAATTCATAGCTACTGCAATCAAATCTTTTAAAAAATAATTACTAACTAAAATAAGAATAAAACTTGCAAAAAGACCAAGTAAAATCCCTAAAGGAATACCGACTAGCCCAAGAATGGTAGCTTCATAAAATACATTTCTACGAATTTGTTTTTTAGTCGCCCCAATACTTCTTAACATTCCATATTGTTTTATTTTTTCAGTAATCGAAATATCAAAACTATTTTTAATACAAAATACCGAAGTAAATACAATAATCAAAATAACAATAATAGCCGTCGTAGCTAGACCACTAATACTGCTCACTTCCAATGGATTCGTTTCTAAATCAATTAAATATGTATTAATATTAAAATCATATTTTTCTTTCGTTTCCTCCATATATTGTTCCATTTCTTGATAAGTAGCCGTACCTTTATAATACTTTTCAAATAAAGATTCATTTACTTCTAAAATACGAGCCGTAAGAGGATATGCGTTTTTAATTCCATCTTTTGTATAATGAGCATAAACATCAAAATTTCCAGTAAAATCATTTTCATTCATGAAAGTAATAAAAGTGTAACCTGGCGCCGAATAGCTTTCAATATTAGTCGCGGGTCTTTCAATAATACCTACAATTTCATACGTCTTTGACTTTTGATTTATAATTTTTTCATTCTCTTGTAAAGGATTACTTTGATCCATTTCTACTTGATCATCAAGTTGAAGCCGATTTCCAATATTTAAAGTAATCGAACTCCCCACTTTTAATTCCAATCTTCCATTTGTTTTCAAATGAGTAGGAATAACAATTTCATGATCATTTAAAGGAAGTCTTCCCTCCACTAATCGAATCGAAAGATTTTCAAGTGAACTTTTAGTAAACGCTTTAACATAAGCATATGGCTTTGACTCATTTTTAGAAGGAATAGATGCATAACCTAAATTTTTAGTCAAATAAACATCTTCAATTTCCTTATTATTTTGAAAAAGCTCTAAATCTTTAGAAGGAACATTATAATACGCAACATGAAAATTTCCTTTCATATAAGTTTCAAAATGTATTAAGGACTGAACTCCACTATTATAAATAAAAGCAACAGAAGTAACAAGCGCCACAGATAGCATAATTCCTATCATAGTGACAATCGTTCTTTTTTTATTTAATTTTAAATTTTTTATAGTAAATTTATGAAGTAAACTCATGATTACCCTCCGCAAACAATTTTTCCATCTTCTATTTGAATGATTCGATCTGCTAATTTGGCAATTTCCATATTATGAGTAATCATAATAATCGTTTGATTAAATTCTTTATTTGATTTTTTCAAAATAGCTACAATTTCATCACTCACTTTAGAATCTAAGTTTCCAGTAGGTTCATCTGCCAAAATTAAAGCAGGATTTGTAATCAAAGCTCGCCCAATACTTGTCCTTTGTTGTTGACCACCAGATAGTTCATTAGGAAGATGATTTTTTCTATTTTCCAATCCTAAAAGTTTAAGCAGTTCATTTAAAGTTTTTTGATCTACCTCTCTATGATCAAGAGCCAAAGGTAAAGTAATATTTTCTTCCACATTCAAAATAGGAATCAAATTATAAAATTGATAAATAAGTCCGATTTGTCTTCTTCGAAAAATAGCCAATTCATCATCATTAAAATCAAAAATATTTTTTCCATCAATAAACACTTCTCCAGATGTCGGACGATCCACTCCTCCCATTAAATGTAAAAGAGTCGATTTTCCACTTCCACTTGCACCAACAATAGCAACAAATTCTCCCTTTTGAACTGAAAAACTAACATGATCCAATGCTACCACTTTAGTGGTTCCTTTACCATATACTTTTGTTAAATTTTGAACTTTTAATATTTCCATATCAAAAATCTCCTTTCTTACTTACAAGTATAACACAGTTAGAGTCACATTGAATAAATAAAAGTTAAATTTAAGAAAAAAGATTATAGGCATTGAACTTATAATCTTTATTTCTTTTCGTGATAATAGCCTTTACGACATATAAATTTATCAGTCGCCGCGAGTATACCAGGCAAAACAAATAGTATTAAAAGAACAGAAACAAACATACCTTGAGAAATCGTTTCGCATATTTTAGCAGCAATAGCAGAAGCAAAACCTGCCACAACAAGAGTGACAATAATTAAAATAGAAGAAGAACTAATGATCGTATGAATAGACTTGTTATAAGCATTATCACGTATATTCATAGTAAGCCTAGATTCACGATAATAAGAAGTATATAAAATCGCGTAATCTATAGTCGCACCCATAAGAATAGCTTGAACAATTAATAAAGATATAAAGTAAACAGATCCACCCGTGACAGAAATAGCACTCATAGTTAAATAAACTGCAGTTTGAATAATAAGCACCAAAACAAATGGAATAATAAAATCTTTAAACGTAATCGCAACAACAATAAAAATAAATATCATTGTTAATAAAGTAATTTTATTTAACTCATCATCGAATTTTTGATCCATTTCCACTGCCATAGAAGAATTTCCAACTATATATATATCATCATTCTTACCAATATCATTTTGAAGTGAATAAATAAAGCTATAAGTATCTTCATCTTCCAATCCATAATTCGTATTAAGGATCGCTCTAGAATATGGATCAGATACAATTAATTTTTTCGATTGATCTAATGTTTCTTTAGAATGAGTGATTGTAGCTCTTTTCTCTTCATTAATAAAAGAATCAAATCTTTTATCTGTGATAATATCAGAATTCAAATAATGAACAAATTCTTCCACAGTCATTTTCCATGATTCATCATACTCATAATTACTTCCATAATACATATAAATTAAATCCACTAAAGAGGAATCCAATTGATCACTTAAAATATATAATAAAGCAAAAATCTCAGATGACGTATATTTTGTTCCGTCTAAAGAATGATTCATAATTGCTTCTATAGTAGTTAATTGATTTCGTTTTTCTTCATTAAATTTTTTAGAATATTCTTTATGGTTCATAACATCACTAATAATAAAATCTACAAATTTTTTTAAAGAAATTTCTTGATTCACTTTTAAATATTTAGAATTATATAAACTAAATAATAAACTAATTTTATCATGATCAATATTTAATAAAGATCCCAATTTTATAGAAGTATATTTTATGTTTTCAATACTACTTTGCATAACTTCTTTTACTAAAGATAATTCATTCCATGAATCTTGAGAAATATTTTGAGATAATAATTCATTTTTTTGATTTTCTAATAAAAAGTTTACAAAATCAAAAGGAGTCATTACAGTAGCAGAATGATAATAATCATAAAGCCCAAAAATTTGATGAACTTTAGAAGCTTCAACATTTATAAGAGAAGCAAGTTCATGATAATTATATAAATTTTTTGTGTTGTTAACTATGGAATATGAAAAATCTAAAGTACTTTGATAAGGAGCAAGACTAGAAGAGAAAAGAAAATTTTCTTTATGATCATATAAAAAACAAATAAAATCTTTTATAGACATATTTTTAAGTTGACCATTTTGAGAATCATAAAATCCATAGATCACATTCACAATATTTCTATCTAAAGATAACGCATCAGAAAGACTTTGAACATTATAAAGAGTATCTACATTATTTAGAATTAAGAAAGCTTTCTTTAGCAAAGATAAACTATTATCATCTAGATTTTCAACAATTTCTTTCGTATTTAATGAAGTATTTACAAATTCTAACGGAGTTAAAGAATTAGGAATAAAAGGATCTATTAAAGTTTTGATTTCATCTTTTATCCCAAACCTTTGATAAAGCATTTCTTTTGGTAAAGAAAAATTGTAAAAAGAAGTTAAAGTTTTTATATTATTCAAAGAATCTATCATATCTGCAAAATAATCTTTATATATAGGTTGGTTAGCCATTTTTAAAGCAACAGTTGCAAAATCATTTAGACTCAATACAGAATTAGAATAAGAGCCAGTATAATAATCATATAAACGAGCTAAAGTATCATCACTCATAGGCAAGCCAAATGAAATAAGATACTGTTTCAGTGTATTTTTATCTAACTGAACATTAATAATAGTATCATCACTTAACATTTTTAATAATTGTAAAGATTGTTTTGTTTGGTCATCAAACATTTCTTTATATGGATCCAGTGATGCAATTTCTAAAGCGTAATTCGAAAATTCATTTAACGTCATTTTTGTAGAACTTTCAAAATAAATTCGATAAAGCAAAAAAACTTGTTCAACTAAATTTTGATCAATACCAAAAATACTAGACAGTTCACTTGAATCCATCTTTTTATTTATGTTATTTACATTAGTAAATTCTTGTAGTTGCTTTAATTTTGAAAGAGTGGTTAAATCTAAATTTGAAGAATACTCTCTATCATTTGCTACATCATCAAGCATAAAACGAATAAAATCACTTATAGTCATTTTAGTTTCAACATTTTTACTATTATAATAAATTAAAAGATTTTTTGCATCATCTTCATTCATACCCAAAATATTTGCTATCTCATGAATAGTTCTTTTCTTATTTATCAAAGAAGATGAAGTAAAATTTTCTAATAAATCAATATTATTTTTAGTTTTTGAATCTAAAAAATCATTCAAGTTTTCATTAGTATAAATATCCGATTTAATAAAAGAAACAAAATCATTTAATGTCATTTTATTTTCATTTTGATGATAATAATTATAATAAATAATTTTAATTAAATATTCATCAATTTGAGTATTTTCTCCTAAATCTTCAAATTTTTTATTAAGTTCATCATAAGCTAATTTTTCATTCAGTGTATTTGAATAACATAAAACCTGATCTATTTTTTCATTTTCCATTAACTTTTGACAATAGGAAGAAATAAGTTCTTCATACTTGTTATTATATACAATAGCAATTTGATTCGTTTCTTGAAAAATTTTACCAACTTCGTCTTGTTCGGAATCCGTATACAAAATATTTATATTTCCTTTTAAAAAATAGGAACCAATAAAAATTAAAATAACAAAAACAATTTGAAAATATCTAGTCTTATAAATAAAATGACCTAATTTAGATAAATTAAATTTTAAAGATTTCTTTTTTGTTTTTTCAATAAGATGATCAAAAATTAAAAGCAAAGCAGGTAAACAAAAGAAAATACTAATTAAACTAAGTAAAACACCTTTAGCTAAAACAAGACCCAAATCCTTACCAATAGTAAAACTCATAAATACAAGAGCCGCCAATCCAACGATGGTAGTAACAGAACTACTAGATATAGATTTAAATGAATGATATAAAGCTTCCTTCATTGCCTCAATCTTATTTGCATGTTTCTTTTTTTCTTGTTTATATCTATTAGATAACATAATAGAATAATCCATAGATAAAGCAAGTTGTAAAATAGCAACAATTGAATTCGTAATAGAAGATACTTGATCAAACATAATATTCGTACCTTTATTAATAAAAACTGCAATCCCTATAGAAATTAAATACAACCAGGGTTCCAAATAAGAATCACTCAAAATAATAAGAATGATCATTGCAGAAGAAATCGCTAAAATCACAATCCATAATTGTAAAATAAGCTTATTTTCATCGTAAATGGAACCACTCATACCTGCCACTTTAAAATGATCTTTTACATAATTATATACATTAGTTGCAACCTCAGAATGATCATAATCATCCACATTTAATACATATAAAGTATAGGAATCTTTATTATATTTTTCAGTATTATCATATGGACACAGAGCTTACTCCATCAATATTTTGAAGTTGATCTAAAGTAGCTATTTTTTCATCATCACTTAAATTTTTAAACATCACATTAAGGACAGAAGAATCTTGCTCTAAAAATTCTTGATCCATAATATCTTTTCCAATTTTAGTTTCTGAAGAAAATGGTAAATATTTCATAATATCTTCATTAATATTTACTTTATTTGATAAATACAAACTAAATATAGCCATCACAATAAAAAAGGCTAAAAAGAAATAACGTCCTTTAATAATAAAATCAGTTAATTTTCGCATAATTAATCACCTAAGAATATGTACTAACACAAATTTGATTAGAAAAAAACTATAAATTATAATTTTTCACTTAAATTTTATGAATTTCTTTATAAAACATAACCTTAAATTTGCTTTAAAATAAAAAATTATATAGCAAAAACTATATTAATTTTTTTAAGAATTAAAATCATCCATAACTTCCTGTATAGAAGCTAATAATTTATCAATTTCTGAATTTTCATGATTAACATAACACTCAATTAAAAATTTAGTATCCATTAAAACCAATGAGATATGTTCATAATAATTGATATTTTTTCTCCAACTACTTTTAGAATATCCGACATATTGAATACATCGATCGGTATTAAATAATTTTTCATCTTTATTAAAAGGTAATATAAAAGCATTAAAAATATTATGATATTGAGGATATTTATTTTTAGCTTGATCTGCATAAGTAATTTGCTTCTGAGTGGAATCAGTCTCTGGCAAATCTTTTGTATTTTTCGTAATACCATACTTATAATATTTTGAGTCTAAAATATATAAATCTTTTCCAACTTCTAAAACTGTATCGGGTCTTAATTTAGAAGCTTCTACCTCATCTTTAAAATCTTTAAGAACATAAATAGAATTAGGAAAAAATTTTTTAGGATCTAAATTACCATAAACAGAATTAACCATATATTCCCATATATATTCAAAATCATAAGTACCATAATCCTTAATTTTAGATTTTACATTTCCACCTGACATCTTTAAGATTTTTTCAATATTAAATAATAATGACTTTTTTCGATCATCAAAAGAATGTATCATTTCTCGATGAACTAAAGACAAATAATAATTTTTTTTATCCATATTCACATGATGAATCGGAATCGGAATATTTCCAAAAAGCCAACCAATATAATCTACACTAACTTTCACACAAAACGCATGAATATCAGTTATGATATTATCCTCTAAAGTATTTTTTTCAACAAATAAATCAAGATAAATGGGAACATTTTTACTAATATAAAACTTTTGATTCAATGTTTTTTTCCAATTTATTTTACCAGAATTACCTTTTACATAAATTTTTTCACGATCATTATAAAGTCCATTGTTTAAATAATCATTAATAATCCATAAAAAAGAATATAAAGGGATTTCATCTTTTTCATCATTATTTATAGAATAATTTGAGTCACTTTTCTTTATTTTATTCTCTATAGATAATACTTTTAACAAATGAATAATACTTTTTCTACAATCTGCATCATTAGATGGAAGTTGATAACCTAAAGGAAAATAAACTTTAATCTCGTCTTCTAAAAATTTAATGCCAACATAATTATCATTAGAAGAAGATGAAATCTCACATAAATCTTTTAAACTATATTTTTTATTCATCTAAACTATCAAGTGACTCAATTGTTTCTTCATCTTGAAACATACCTTTAAAGATTTTTAATTTATCTTTATGATATTTTTCTACTAATTTCTCAAATGAATTAATTTGATCATCAAACCACAAACTTGGATCTATTTTAGCAACATCATCCCAAATATAAAGTAATACTTTTTCAATAAATTTATCTTGCATTTTTTCATCTGGATCCATGCGTACAGGAGAAAGTTCATTTTCAGTTGCAAAATAAACACCTAATTGTTTATCTTCACTATTAAGTCCAGTAGGATTTCTCTTCATAATTTGATCATTAATTTCATCCAAGAACTGTTGCCAAGTATAAGAAGATCCAGGAATATACAAATTAGCTAATATTCTATCATGTTCTTCATCCATATTAAATTTATTAGCAATTCTATGCATTCTCCATCTTCTTTTAAAAGCAGTATCAAGAGTAAAGACATTTTGATCACTAGTATTCATAGTAGCAATAATCCATAAATTAGAAGGAATAAAAATTTTTTCTAGTACTTCTCCTTTTTTACAAAGAAAATCCGATAATGATTTATTTACGATTTGATAAACACTATTTCCATTAGAATCTCGATCTAGCAATTGAAAAATATCACCAAAAATTGCAGATGCATTGCCACGATTTATTTCTTCAATAATTAAACAAACTTTTCTTTTTCGATTTTTTAAAGCATTTAAAAGTGCAAGACTAAAAGGACCTTCTTGAAAAATATATTCAACTCCCTCATCTTTTACAACAGGCATAATTTGACCTATAAAATCACTACTAGAATACTCTGGGTGAAAAGTTGTTCGAAAAACCATAAAATCATTTTCATTAAAATGATCATTTACTTGATAGCTTTTACCACATCCTGGTGTTCCATAATAAATCATATTATATCCACCAGTCACACCGTCTTCATTGAGAGAAAACTCTATTTCTTCTGATGGTAATTTCAAGAAATCAAAAAGTAAATCTGCAATATACTGAGGATCATGCTCATTAACTTCATCCACATTTTCTTTAATAAAATTACTTAAATTATGAGATATTGTAGCAGAACATTGAGAATCCGTAAAATCAACTCCAAATAATTCACAAGCTTGAGTTAATTTACCAATAGAACCCATTCCTAAAAGTTTTTCAGGAAAATACAAAACACTTAACTTAGTCATGAGTAAATTCATTCCAAAAATTAATGGATATTTTTCTTTTGTTAGCTCATCAAACTTATCGTTTTCAACATCTTTTAAAAAATGATAAATTTGATCACGAATTTGCTCCCACAAAGCTTCAGGATCACTTACCACATCATCATTTTTACCACAATAAGCTTTTTTATCACTATGCATGTAAATACCAAATTTACCGCCATGAGAACCTACATGTATATCAATAATTTTAGAGAATTTACCTGTAGCTAATTCATAACATAAACTAGGCTTACCTTGATAATTCACATCGTAAGCATATTGTTCCAAAGTTAAATTTTTTAAATCTTCCAAAGGATATTCTTTTACAAAATTTTCTCGTGTATTAATGATAGTTTTATAATAAGTTTCATTAGCCTCTTTTTCATCGATATTTTTAATATAGTACTCTCTAAAAAGTTCAATATTAGACTTTTCTACGACTTCATCATTCGTTACTTCTAAATCACTTATATTTTTATTCAATCGAAAATCATTATCAAAAACAAGTTTTTTATTAGCTTCATCATAATATATTTTTAAAAGAGAACCTTCAAAGTTTTTATCATATAATTGAACAAACCATTTAAAGCGTTCATCATTAATATTATGATCTTTTCGTTTAATTTGAAATTTTTCTGTAACACCACTAATAGTATGATCAAAATAAACTTTATTATTTGAATGATTATAATTTTCACCAATCAAATCAATAATATTTTTACTAAGTTGAAGAGTGACACCATCATTTAATTCATAATAAATATGATTAGCATCTCCTTTATCTAAAATTCTTTTAATCGCCCCTTTTTCTAATAAATATTTTTCTAACTCTAAAGACAAGTTATAAGAACTTTGTTGAGTAATTCCTTTTTTTACAATCTTATATTTTGATTGAGTTTCTTGAATTTCTCTTTCAAATGGATGAATTTCATTAAACATATTAATCATTTCCTTTCTCTAATTCATCATATATATCTAATATAGCTTTCCCCACACTTTCTGCGAGTAAAGGAGGGACAGCATTTCCAACCTGAGTATACTGGCTCGTTTTTGTACCAACGAATTCAAAATCATCAGGAAAAGACTGAATTCTAGCAGATTCACGAACCGTTGGAATTCTATTTTCTTTATAATGAAAATAATTTCTATGCCCACAATCTATAGTAGTAGAGGGCTCTTTACTATTCATTCGCTTAAATGCAGAGCTATAATTTCTAATTTTATAATATTCTTGTGGCAAAGATTTAATATTTCCTCCATCCGGAATCATTGAAATAATTTTTTTCGTTTGTTCCGTATGAAGTGTCACATCGTTATTTTTTATAACCTTAGAACTTCTTCTCATCAATTTTTGAAAATCATTTAAAGGTTCTGTTTTATACTTTGTAGAGTCTTCCATTTGATCTAAACTAGGTAAATCACTTAAAGCTTCTTCCGTAGATACAAAATAATTTAAAGGAGTGGGATATTGAAAAAATTGATCATGAAACTTATCTTTTTTCAAACCTACAAAAAAAACTCTTTCTCTTTTCTGGGGAACACCATAGTCACAAGCACGTAAAGTTTCCACTGTAACATTATATCCCAAATTGGAAAATCGTTCATAAATATCTTTTCGAAAATATCCTTTATTCAAAGTTAATAAACCTTTTACATTTTCTAAAACAAAAAACTCTGGCTTTATTTGCTCGACAAAGCGAACATATTGCAAATATAAAGTATTTCTTTCATCTGTCGCCTCGCGTTTACCCACCATACTAAAACCTTGACAAGGAGGACCCCCAATAATACCTACCACATGATTTTGTTTAGCAAAAGATTTTATTTCTTCATTTGTAAAATCATAAATATCTCTTGTAACACCTACAGGAGATTGGTGATTTTTATTAAATGTTATAATAGCATCTTTCCAATTATCAATAGCTAAAACAGTATGAAATCCTGCATCTTCAAAACCCCTAGAAAAACCACCACATCCACAAAACAAATCAATTATGTTCTTCACGATCTAAAACCTCCTTAATCAAAATTGCAACTGCCTTTGCCATTAATGGAGGAACTGCATTTCCTACTTGTCTTAATTGACTAGTAGGAGTACCAAAAAAGATAAAATCATCAGGAAAAGACTGTAATCTTGCCGATTCTCTAACTGTCGGTACTCGATTATAAATAGGGTGAAAATAGTTCATATGTCCCGTATCAATAGTAATAGACGGCTTATTTTCATCTAATCTTCTATATGCAGAGGAATGCCTATTATTTCTTTGTACTTTCCATAGATGAGGAGGTACATCTTTCCAATTACCACCTTGTTTAACATAACTCATTCGTTTTTGAACACTTTTATTAGGATATTTAGGTTCATGATTGAAAATTTGACTATCTTTAGCCCTTAAATATTTTTGATATGGAGTCTTAGGTTTTTCATTTAAAAATCTGTAAGAAGTAGATTCCAATTCATAAAGTTCACCAATTGCTTCTTTCACAGTAACAACATTCTGACATTTTTTTATATCATCGTAACTAAAACCACCTAATTCCTTTCTAATTCCTATAATCACGGCTCTTCTTCTATTTTGAGGAACCCCATATTCACTAGCAAGTAATATACTTACATCCACATAATAGCCTTCATCAAATAAAATTTCAAATATTTGATTCTTTGCAAAGCCATGGTCTTTAGTCAATATTTGACTTACATTTTCTATCACAATGGCTTTTGGTTTTAAAATTTTAACAAATCGAATAAATTCAAAAAATAATTTATTTCTAGGATCATTCTCAATTTGTTGTCTATTTCCTGCAGAAAATCCTTGACAAGGAGGGCCTCCAATAATGACATCTACTTTATTTTTAAACAATTTAATAATATCTTCATTACTTATTTTTCTAATATCATCACAAATAGAAAGACTTCCCTTAAAATTTTTTTCATGAGTTTGAATCGCATCCTGTTGAAAATCAATTCCCCCTACAATACGAAATCCAGCCATTTTAAATCCTAAACTTAAACCACCGGCTCCACAAAACAAATCTAATACTTTATATTTTTTGCTCATGGTGTCCCACATCCTATTTCAAAAATACTAATAACAAACCTCTTTTTAAATCATTAAGTTTCCATAAATAATTATACCATAAGATCATTTAATTTAAAAACAGTTTTCAAATAATCTGTAAAAATTTACCTCTATAAAATTAATTTTAAAAATATAAAAAGCAATTAAAAAAATTGCTTGAACTAAATAGAATTAAGATGATTTATAATAATTTGGCTAATCCAATGATGACCTTTATAATTTGGATAAAAACTATCAGGTTTAAAGAAAAAATCTTCATGATGGATAATATCTGATATATCAATAAATGTCACTTTATATTTTTCACATAACTGATTTAATTTTTGATTAATTTCAATGACTCTTTCTTTTGATAATTTTTTTGTTTCATATAAACTGATTAAATAAATATTTTTTTTATTATAAATAGTAATTAATTTTAAAATTTGATCCATATTTTCTAAATAAATATCAATATCTTTTGATTTGATTTTTTTCTTTTCATTTAATTCTTTCATTCCTAAAGCTATCGTAACCGTTTTTGATTTCGATAAAGCCTGTTGAATAGATAAATGAGTACTTTCTAAAGTATAATTAGAAGTAATTTTTGTTTTTAAAGTTTGAGAAGTTTCTTCATTATTAGAAAATTCCGTAATATACTCTTCAATTTTATTGATATCTTCAAAATAATCCCTTAAATAAGAATTAAAGCTATAACCATCTACATTATATGCCGTATTTCCAGTCGCGATCCCATCACCTAAAACAAGCATATGAAGAGGTTCATGATAAGTAAATTTATAAATTAAAAAAGTTAAAACTGTACCAAATAATATGGTTAAAACAATGATCTTTTTCATACAGACACCTAATATATTTTATGAAGATTAAAAAAACATATGAAAAAATCATATGTAATTCTTATTCTTCTATTAATTCAATATCCGCGCCTACATTTCTAAGTTTTTCAATAATATGTTCATAACCTCTTAAAATATGTTCTATATGAGAAATAGTAGTAGTGCCATCTGCTATTAATCCTGCGATAACAAGGGCGGCACCAGCTCGTAAATCACTTGCTTCTACATAATTTCCATAAAGTTTAGTTTTTCCTTTAATATAAGCCGTTTGATTAGAAACTTTTATATCTGCACCCATACTATTTAAATAAGGAACTTGACCCATACGATTAGAATATATAGTTTCTTCTAAAGCACTAATACCATTACATTGAGTCATTAATACAGTCATTGTTTGAGCTAAATCAGTAGGAAACCCAGGATAAACCAAAGTAGTAATATTAAAAGGTTTTAAATTTTTACTTTTATTTATAATTAAATTATTTTTATTTGATTTAATATCTACCCCTATTTCTTGCAACTTTGAAATCAAAGACATTAAATGTTCTTTAATCACATTTTCAATCATTAAATTATTTCCTAATAAAGCCCCCATAATAATATAAGTTCCTGCTTCAATTCGATCTGGAATAACTTCAATAATGGACTTATGTAAATAACGAACTCCTTCAATCTTTATTTTACTTGTTCCTGCACCAGTAATTTTTGCACCCATATTATTTAAAAAAGTTGCAACATTAACAATTTCTGGCTCCTTGGCCGCATTATTTATTTCAGTAACGCCTTTTGCTTTTACAGCAGCAAGCATAATATTAATAGTAGCTCCTACACTTGCAAAATCCAAATAAATTTTCGTTCCCACTAATTCTTCGGCATGAATAATATATTTATCTGCATCTTCTGTAATCGTCGCACCTAAAGCTTCAAATCCTTTTAAATGAAAATCAATTTTTCTTTTACCAATATTACATCCTCCAGGAAAATAAATTTCCACATGTTTCATTCTACCTAATAAAGCCCCCATAAAATAATAACTTGCTCGTAATTTTTTAGCTAAATTTTCTGGAATAACTGCATTTTTTAAATCTTTCATATTAATTTTTAACTCATCTTGACTAATAACAACCTTACCATTTAATAATTCCATAATATGAATTAAAGCATCACGATCCGTTATTTCTGGAACATGATATATCGTTACTTCTTC
The DNA here is from genome assembly GCA_947626215.1 of uncultured Bacilli bacterium. Taxonomy (GTDB): domain Bacteria; phylum Bacillota_I; class Bacilli_A; order RF39; family UBA660; genus Ventrenecus. The sequence goes on along the minus strand of CANQRJ010000009.1, from coordinate 5,288 downwards.
ATCACATAAAATACTAGCAGGTATTAAAGCTACGGCCGCATTTTTCGCACCAGATATTTTTATTGAACCCTTTAATTCTTTTCCTCCATGAATCTGTATTTTCTGCATAATACACGCTCCTTATAAACATCTAACTACACTATATCAAATTTTCAAAAAGTTGAAAAGCTTATTTTCTTTTTATTTACACAGATGACTTAATCCTAAAACTAACAAAAGAAACACACCAAACCATTCAGCTTTTTTTCCTAATTTTTGGGACGCAAATCTCCCAACCATTAATCCACCAAAAGTAAACATAAAACTAACTAAAGAAAAAATAATCATAGCAAAAACTTTATTTTCTGTTAAAGCAGATAATCCAATACCCGTGGAAAAAGCATCAATAGAAACACCAAAAGAAAAAAGAAATACTTCTAAAAAAGAAAAATGAATTTCGGATACATCTTTCTCCTTAAACATTTCTATTATCAAATTTATAGCAATAAAAAGAAGAATACAACCTAACAAAAAATGACTATTTAAAGAAAAAAAAGAGACAAGTTTTTCACCTAACATATCTCCCAAAAAAGGCATAATAAAATGCATAAGTCCTACCATTAAACTAAGATATAAACTTTTCTTTTTAGTGATATGATAAGTACCTAAACCTAAAGATAAAGAAAAAGTATCCATAGATAATGCAATTGCAATAAAAAGAATGTTCAAAAAATATCCCATAAGTATTCTCCTAAAATAATTTATGAGCTATAAATTGAATTATTCATATTTTTTTAAAACCTCTTGAATAAAAACTTTATATTCCACATTTTCCACATCATCCTTTGCTTCTAATAAGCATAAAGGTGGAAACATAACACACCACCAATTCTCACCTTGACCTTTTCCAAGTGTAATCACTAAAGAATCATATTCTCCACTTGGATATACGACCCCTTTATATTCCTTTTCTGGAAAATAATTTTTTCCAAAAGACACATTATTTTTTTCGGTAAAATGATCAACTTGACTTCTGATCCATTTCATATTTTCTTCAATCACTTTATTTGCTTCATCTTTTGTTTTCACATTTTTCATAAGTGAATTTAATTCACTTTCGATTTTATCTTTTACTTGATATTTGATAGCTTGATCTTCCAAAGTATTAGAATTTGCTATGACTCGAAATCGAATAGCATAATCTGGAATCAATATTTCATCCTTATTGGTTAAACCATAAATTAAAAAGAATAAAAATAAAATAGGAATAATTTTTTTCATTTTATCACCCAATTTAATATTGGAAAAAGATCAAAAATTTTATTCAATAAATTTTTCAAATAAAAAAACTCGCTTTTTTATAAAACGAGAATTTAAATCTTTTTATTCAAAAGAAGTTCTAAGTCCATAGTCTTTCCGTCACGATAAATCGTAACTTTCATTTTATCACCAACATTATGGTTAAATAATAAATAACGTAAATGAGCTAAACTAGTAACATCTTTATCATCCACTTTAACAATAACATCGCCAGCTTTAATACCACCTGCTTCTGCAGGACTATCTGCTGTAACTTCTTTTACATAAACACCATTTTCAACACCAATTCCATTAAGTCTAGGATAATAATTATAAATCGCGTCTTGTAAATTATACATTGAAATTCCAAGTTGAGGTCGATCAATAGATTCTCCTTTTTCTTCACGACTTGCATAAGTAATAGCCGTTTCAATTGGAATGGCAAAACCCATACCTTCTACACCAGTAGACATAAGTTTTAAAGAAGTAATACCAATAATTTCCCCATTTGCATTCACTAAAGGTCCACCAGAATTTCCAGAATTAATGGCAGCATCCGTCTGTAAAACACTCATTAACATATCACTTGTTGTACTAGAACTTTTCGTAGAAATTCCAACCAAACGATTCTTTCCAGATAAAATACCTCTTGTAACCGTTCCAGAATAAGTATCTGAATTAATAGGAGAACCAACCGTAAACACCGTATCTCCGATTCTTGCATCCTCACTTGAACCAATATCCGCGACATCCAAAATTTCACTATCACTTAAAGATAACACGGCCGTATCAGAATATAAATCTTTACCATTCACTTTCGTTTCAACAACATGCCCATCCGTAAACTCAACAAAAATAGAATCTCCTGAATCAATAACATGATTATTTGTTAAAATATAAGCAGTTCCATTATCTTTCTTGTAAACAAAACCAGTCCCAGTTGCATAAAGTTGTTTACTTTTATAAGTTTTTACAACAACAACGGCATCATACACTTTTTCTACTGCATCAGCAATACCCGTATCTGTCACTGTCACGTTTCTTGTTTCTACAGACTCTGTAATTGTTTTTACAAAAGGTTCGGGAAAAAAGTACATGAGCAAATATAAACCTAAAGCACCTGCAAAGAACATTAAAATACCGACAAGCCAAATACTTCCACTATTCACCAAAGTTTTTTCTTTTTTCATTAATATTTCACCAACTCTCCATAATTACTAGGAAATCCCATTCGATCTAACACCTTATCTACTTGAATCGTATGTAACTTGTCCGACAAAACTTGAATCTCATACTCAAGCTCACTCATTAACATAAAAAAATCATCCTTTCTAAGCAATTGTTTTAAAATAATGACAATCGCGAACAAATCATTCTTTCCATAAATATATTCCCCATTTGTTTTAGGAATATTTAATATTTGATGATATTTTGTATCTTCAATCTCTCTTTGAGCTTTATGTTCATACAAAATATCTTCATGAGCACATAAATTTCGAAAATTAGCAAGAATCGGTAAATACACCACTAACTGTTCTGAAGTAACACCAAAGTCCAACGCAATACCTTTTTGATCTTCTGGTTTTAAGATTTGATAAAACTCACTTACAATTCCAAAAGATAAAATCTTTACAACGATCCAGAAAGGAATATAGCCATATTTATTAATATAATGCATTGTCGCCTGATGTTGAGCTCCATTAATCCTTATTTGTCTTTTCATTTTACGAATCAAATCATCTACTTGTTTTCTTCGAGATTTCTCAGTCGTAAAATTCTTAGGATTTAAGTATTCCTCCTCTCGAATACCATAATGTTTCGATAAATTATATGCAGTAATACTTTTAATATTATTTTCAATAATAAGTAAATTTTTAAAAATAATATTACGAATATGTCTGTCAAATTGAAACATAGAATACAATTCATCAAAAGTTGTTCCAGGTAAAAACAATCGATTTGTCGAGCTCTCCATAAAAAGCATTCGGTATCCACTGACAAAAAAATAGTTTTCCCTCAAAAGAATGTCTTTTGTTTGTTCTATATTATTAATGACTAGACCTTTTCTTTGCAATATTTCAATTTGCTCGTCAATAGTTTTAAATGTCTTGGCCATTTCCATTCACCCCATATACTAACCAATTATATCACAAAGAACATAATAATTGTAGTAATATTTCATGTAACCTTTGTTAACATTCTGTGAAAAAACTGTGAAAAGCACATTTTTAGTGCTAAAATAATAGAATAAAGAAGAAAGGAAGAATGATTATGCCATCCATTGTTACCCATCACATTTTTGCGAAAGAAGTAGCAAAAAAACAAAACTGGGAATCAAAATTAAGTTTTCCACATTACCTTATCTTTGCTCAAAGTTTTGACAATTTATTTTATTACCAATTTCTAACGCCATGGAAAGGAAAAGAAATTAGAGAATTTGGAGAAGAAGCCCAAACAAAAAATATTAATTTATATTTTAAAAACATCATAGAATATATAAAAGAAAACCATTTAGAACAAAATAAAGAATTATTAAGTTATTTATATGGAAGTTTATGTCATTATAAATTAGATGAACATTGCCACCCATTTGTGATTTACCATTCAGGAATTCCAAAAATAAACAAAAAATATCGTGGACTTCACGAAAAAATGGAAGTAAACTTAGATGCTTATATGTATGAATTAAAAGAAGGTAAAAAATTATATAAACAAAGTTTAGCAAACACACTTTTACCAAAAGTAAAATTTTCACAAGAATTAATAAAAGGACTTGATGAAACATTTATAAAAACATTTCAAAAAGAAAACATGGGAATTATTTATGAAAAAAGTGTAAAAACAGGAAATTTATTATTAAAATATGGAGTAACAGACAAAACAGGAATCAAAAAACAAATTTATAAAATAAAAGATACCATTTTACCTCATAAAAAAAGGAAATATGAATATCTTTCCTTCCATGTTACAAATATAGATCCAATATATCAAAATAAAGAACATCACGTGTGGCATCATCCTGTTACAAACAAACCAAGCACAAAATCATTTGAAGATTTATATAACGATGCATTAAAAGAAGTAAGAGTACTCATAAATACAATAGAACTTTATTGGCAAGAAAAAGTAACAATGAGTAACGTATTAGAAAAAATAGGAAACAATTCATATACCACAGGATTGCCATGCGAAGAAAAAAAACCATTTCAATATTTTAAAATATAATCTAAAACTAAAAAATAAATCCGCACAACATGTAAATTTATTTTTTATTATGGTGTCAAAACAATTCGAAAAGTCCAACTACTATCTTCATTACCGCCTCTCTCAGAAAAATTACCAACTCCAACTTCAACTCCTTCTGGATAATCCCCACCACGACAAAACCATGGATTACCCGAATATGCGAACCATGCTACATTCGCATTAAAACTACTAATATTTCTATTATATTGAACATTATAAGATACTCTATAAAATGGTCCAAATTCCTTTGTTCCATCCCCTAATATTCCTTTTTGATACATTTCGATATTAGTATTATAATCATATAAATCATAATATTTTGAAGATGGCCATTCATACCCTGTAGTATTAGATACATCATTGCCACATAAAACCGAACCACCATTTTCTTTACAATTGCTATAAAAGCCTTTAAAACCTGAATTATTATCTTTATCTTTTCCACTTGAAGGAGCACTAGTCCCTGTAACACTCCCTTGCATCACTCCCATTACATATTCCCATGCACCTCCCGCCATATCAAACACCCCATAATAATTTCCTGTGGTACTAGATATCCCACTTGCTTTATTACAATAATTATTAGAGTAATTTCCATCCTTATATAACTGAGTTAAATCTTCATAACGATTACAATCATTATTTGCTCCCATATAACCACATGTAGGCTTTTGTTTTGAAGAAGATCCTGTAATATATGTTGCTACATTATTGATTCTTACTTCTTCACAATTTTTATTTTCTTCATCACATCTTCCATATTT
>CANQRJ010000008.1 GCA_947626215.1 uncultured Bacilli bacterium | reverse complement strand
AAATTTTATTTAACTAAAAAGAGAGCCATTTACTTAATATGCCCTCGTTTTAGTATGTCTTAGTCTGAATAGTTACAGAAAAATAGTATTTTTTTGAAATTTTTAAAGAATTTTATAAAAGATGTGGTATACTATTGTTAGAATAGAGGTTGAAAAAATGAAAGATAAAAAAACTATAATTTATATGGGATGTGGAGTAGCTATTATTTTATTTGTAGGAATACTTGTATTTGTAATCTCTCCAAAAAAAGAAATGAATCCTTCTAGTCCTAATGAGGTTTTAGATAATACACCTGTTCAACAAGTAGAGCCAGAACAAGCGATTGATATTTATAATGACATGACAAATAATTGCAAAGGAACTTTAGTATGGGATTTAGATCCTGATGAAAAAGTAGAAATTGCAGGTGTAGATGACTTAGGTGGAGGAGCTTGTCAAAAAGATAATTATTATTCTAAAATGATTGGTTATACTTATGACTTAGATGGAAATTTAGTCATTCATGCTAACGTATTAAAAAATGTAGATGGAGAGTTACGAAAACTAGACGATACTGTCGTAGGAAGTTACAGTGAAGAATCATTAGATAATTCTTTGAATTTTGGAACAACATATGAATATATTTATAAACCAGATGGTAAGAATTATACATTAATTGAAGTGAAGTTAATGGAACTTCCACCTGAAGAATAAAAACAAGAAATTGTCTTGTTTTTTCTTTTTTGTTAAAAATTTCTGTTTTTCATGAGAGTTTTAAGGTATAATGTTTTTAAGAGGGTGTGTCGAATGAAATTAGAAATTAATACAGTAAATATTTTACTTATGATAGGATCCACATTTCTTTTTAGTTTAATTTTAGTTCCTATTGTAAAAAAAATTGCCTTTCATATTGGGGCTATCGATTATCCAAATGCTAGAAGATTAAATAAAGTACCGATGCCTACAATAGGCGGGTTAGCCGTTTTCTTTTCATTTTTATTAGGTTATATGTTATTTGGAAGAGCAAGTACCGAAATGTTAGCTATATTAATATCTAGTATAGTGATACTACTTGTTGGATTAATTGATGATATTAAGCCTATCAGTGCTAAGTATCAGTTTTTAGGTCAAGTCATCGCGATTTCAATCATTATGTTTTATGGAAAAATTACTATTGAACATTTTACCTTTTTAGGAATATATTTTAATTTTCCTACACCTTTTAACTATCTCGTTACTTTAATTTTTATGCTTGGTATTATTAATGCTATTGACTTATCTGATGGAATGGATGGTTTGAGTAGTGGAATTTCTATTATTTATTTTGTGACGATTTTAGTCATTGCTATGTTACTTAGTATGGCAGGAAATATTGATACCACGATTGCTATTTTAATGATTGGATCTTTACTCGGTTTTTTAGTTTACAACTTTCCACCTGCAAGACTTTATATTGGAGACTCTGGAAGTAACTTTGTAGGACTTATGGTCGCGACTACGGCTCTTTATGGATTTAAAGTGGCTACATTTACTTCGTTAATCATTCCTCTTGGCATTCTTGCAACACCTATTATTGATGTATTATTTTCGATATTAAGAAGAAGTTTTCAAAAGAAAAATCCGTTTACAACACCAGATAAAGATCATTTACATCATCAACTTTTAAAAATGAAATTTTCCACGAAAGAATCTTTAGCCGTCATTTATACGATTAATATTGGTTTTTCTGTCGCGACGATTTTATATTCATTAAGTTATTATCGTTATGCTTACATCTTATATATTGCTTTAATGATTGTATTTTTCTTTATCGTATTAAAAACGGAAATTCTTTTTCCTAAAAGGAGTGGAAAAAGAAAATGAAAAATAAAGAATCATTTAAAGAAATCATCCGTTATTTAATATTCGGAGTTTTAACCACAATTATTAATTTAGTGGTGTACTATGGTTTAGTTTTTACCGTGTTAAATCCAGAACATCCTATAGAATTACAAATTGCAAATATGATAAGTTGGTTTTGTGCCGTTTTATTCGCATATATTACCAATCGTATTTTTGTGTTTAAAAGTAAAAATGAAAAAAAATTAGTAGAAGGAGTAAAATTTTTTGCATCTCGGATTCTTACTCTTTTCCTTGATATGGCCGTGATGTTTTTAGGTGTAAGTATTCTTCATTTTAGTGATAAAATCATAAAAATTTTAAACCAAGGAATTGTCATTGTGTGTAACTATATATTGAGTAAAGTTTTTGTTTTCAAAAATAAGAAAGAAAAAAGAAAAAAACATTTTCCTTTTCGAGTGATTTTTGATTCTATTTTATATTATAGTTTATTTGGAATGCCTGTTTTTATCACCATTTGTCAAATATTTTCTAATACATTCATAAATTATTTAAGTCTCATTATCTCTATCATTTATCTTTTATGGTTTTTAATAGGTCTTATATGGAATAAAAAAAATCGTAGTCTTATTTTCATTTTTGTCATTTATTTTATGATTCAAGAATGTTATTTGATTAGTAAAAATGTTGATATTTTTGAGAATAGTCTTTTCTTTATTCAAATATTCCTTCTTCCTTTTGCAGGACTTTATTTTTATCAAATAGGAAATCAAAAAATGAATCAAAGTTTTTTACCTAAACTATTTTTTGAAACTCTTTTTTGTTCTTTGTTTTTTTATCAAACAGGAGTTCCTCATAGTTTAATTGCTATTTTAGTCATGTCTTTTCCATGTACGCTTTATTCCTTAAGTAAACATAAAAACTTTTTATTACAAGTAGTTGGTTTTGGAATTATTTTTTCCTTTCTTGTCATTTTTAAATCAATTTTTCTTAGTTTAGAAATGGTTTTATTTTTAACTTTTTTAATCATCAAAGATTGGAAAAAGAAAAAAGAAAAAAAATATTTGTATCTTATTTTAAGTATTTTATCATTAGGAGTATTCTTTTATACATGGATTCCCGAGATAAGTACATTAAAAACTTTTGAAACATTTAATGCACGTTTAGAACTTGTAAATCATCAAAACAACTTATTTCAAAATGGGAACATAGAAGAAAAAATATTTGGTATTTCAATGATAAAGGATGCCGGATTTGTAGTAACCGGAATGGATTTTATCGATATCTTTTATTTTTTAGGGTATGCAGGATTTTTGTTTTACATGTTCTTTCTTCTTTCTTTTGCTTATTTTGTATATATCGATATTCATAAACGATTTGGTATTTTTGCAAGTCTTCTTTATAGTGCGTTAGAAGGATTTGTTCTTACCAATGGTTTTTCAAATGTGCTTATGGGTACTAATGCCTACCTTATGCCAAAAGAAAAGAAAAGCGTTTTAGTGGTTTCTAATATGTATCCTTCTAAAAAATTTAAACATTATGGATCTTTTGTTCAAAACTGTGAAGAAATATTAAAGAGTCTTGGATTCCATGTTAATCATGTCGTTTTAAGGAAACATCCAAATAAAATGATTCGTTTATTTAGTTATTTCTTATTTTATATAAAATCTTTTATGGCATCTTTTTTCCTTAGCTATGACTATGTTTATGTTCATTTTGTATCTCATTCTGCATTTGGTATCTTTTTATCAAGGCTTGTTTGCTTTAAAACAGAATATATTTTTAATACACATGGAAACGATATTGTAAAAGATTATTCTTGGGAAGAAAAAAATATCAAACGAAGTCAATTTATCTTACCTTATGCCGACAAGGTAATCGCGCCTTCTAGTTATTTTAAAGAAGTTTTAGTGAATGATTATCATATTTCTCAAGATAAAATTTTTGTGACACCTTCTGGTGGAGTGAATAAAAATGTATTTCATTCGATTTCAAAAGAAGACGCAAGAAAAAAACTAGGACTAGAAGAAAATAAATTTTATGTAGGTTTTGTCGGACGAATTGAAAAAAACAAGGGATGGGATACTTTCTTAAAAACTATTAAAGAACTTAAAAAAACACTTCCTGATGTAAGAGGTTTAGTTGTAGGTTCTGGGTTAGAAGAAAAAGATTTTTTGAAAATGGTTCAACATTTAGGATTAGAAACCATAGTAAAACAAGTTCCATTTGTATCTCAAAAAGATTTAGTTTTGTATTATAATGCGTTTGATATTTTGTTATATCCAACAAGAAGAAAAAGTGAATCCTTAGGTTTAATTGGATTAGAGGCTATGGCTTGTGAAACTTTAGTAGTCGGGTGCGATTTATATGGACCAAAGGAATATTTAAAAGATGGAGTGAATTCTTTTACATTCCATGAAGATAAAGATGGAAGTTATCTTGCTAAAAAAATTCAAAAAATAAGAAAAATGGATGAAAATGTTAAAAAAGAAATTTTAAAAAATGCTTTAGAAACTGTTCGTTCATATGACGAGGAACGAGTTCAAAAAGATTTAGAACAAATTTTTAAGTAGGTGATTATTTTGAAAACAGGAATTGTAATTTTAAATTATAATGATGCAGAAAATACAAGTAAAATGATTGAACAAATTAAAGACTTTGAATGCTTATCCAAAATTGTAATCGTGGATAATTGTAGTACGGATGATTCGGTTTCCATTTTAAAAAAATATGAAAATAAAAAAATTAAATTGTTAGAATCTTCTCATAATAAAGGCTATGGAAGTGGAAATAATATTGGATTAAAATATTTAGAAGAACATACCGAGTGTGAACTGGTTATTATTTCGAATCCTGATATTGTAGTAGAAGAAAGCGTCATAAAAGAAATGATAAAAGATATGAAAACCGACCCTTCTTTGTCTTTTTTAGGACCCAAAATTATTGAAAATGGAACCATTTCTAAAGGGTGGAAATTACCGACTTATTTTAGAGAAGTTTTATCTACTATTAATTTTTTTCATCGTTTTGCCGAAAAATTACAACGTTATAAAAAAGAGCATTATTGTAGAAGACTAACAGATGTAGAAGTCATTCATGGAAGCTTTTTCATGGCAAGAATGAAAGATTTTAAAAGAATTCATTATTTTGATCCTCATACATTTTTATATTATGAAGAAAACATTATTGGAAAAAAAGCTCAAAGCCATAATTTAAAAATAACCGTAGATTTAGCTTTAAGTGTTGAGCATCAATGTTCTTTAAGTGTGGATAAGAGTTTAAATAAAATTAAAAAATATAAAGCTTTAAAGAAAAGTATGTTTTATTATGAGACAACTTATGAAAAAATTGGCTTTTTAAAACTTTGGCTTTTGAAGTTGGTTTATTATTGTAGTTTAGGAATTTTATATTTAACATTTTGGATTTAATAAGAAAAGAGGATTCTTATGAAAGATGAAAAAAACATTATTATTATTGGCTCAAGAGGGTATCAATATGCTTATGGAGGATGGGAAACTTTTGTCACTCAATTTATTAAAAATAACCATGACTCTCGTTACCACTTTTTTGTTCCAAGTCTTACTCATGATAAAACTTTAGATGGAAAAATAAAAATGGAAGATAAAGTGGTTTGTCCTTCTATTTATGTACCCAAAAAAGGATTTATCACGATGTTTCTTTTTACGATAAAAGCAACTCGTTATTTTCTAAAATATATCAAAGAAAAACATTTAAAAAATGCGATTGTTTTAGAATTAGGTTGTAAAGTAGGTCCTTTTTTTCCTTTTTGGCATCGGAAATTAAGAAAGATGGGAGCTTATCTCATTATTAATCCTGATGGTCTTGAATGGAAAAGAGAAAAGTGGTCTTGGTGGATTCAAAAATGTTTTAAAATGAGTGAACGTTTTTGCGTTCATTATAGTGATTACTGTGTATGTGATTCGAAGTCAATTGAGATCTATATCAAAAAAGAGTATCCTTCTTTTCACACGCCGACTAAGTTTATCGCGTTCGGTGCTTATTTAAACCGACATCCGAAAAAAACAAAAATCGTGGAAGAATTATTTTCTAAATGGAATATCAAAGAAAAAAACTACTATTTAATTGTAGGAAGATTTACTCCTGAAAATAATTATGAACTTATGATTCGAGAATTTATGAATAGTCCTACTAAAAAAGATTTAGTGATTATTAGTAATGTGGAAGAAAATCAATTTTTTAATCATTTAAAAGAATCGACACATTTTGAAGAAGACAAACGAATTAAATTTGTAGGTTCTTTATACGAAGAAGAATCCTTGCTTTATGTTAGAAAGAATGCTTATGCTTATTTACATGGCCATTCTGTCGGAGGAACGAATCCTTCTTTACTAGAGGCTCTAAGTATTACAGACGTAAATTTGTTATTTGATGTTTGTTATAACAAAGAAGTAGGAGAAGATGCTTGTCTTTATTTTAGTAAGGAAAAAGATTCTTTAAAGAAATTAATTTTAGAAGTTGAAAAATGGGATGATTCAAAGTTTTTGGAATATGGAAAAAAAGCCAAAGAAAGAATCAAAAAAGATTATACATGGGAAATTATTGTAAATCGTTATAAAGAAGTATTTGAAACCTTATGGCATTCATAAATTTATTTTTTAGTTTTTTAAGAACAAAAATTGATATCTTTTGTTCTTTTTGTTATACTATTGTTAAGTAATGAGGTGATCAAAATGAAAAGTACAAAAGAAGTGAATGCCATCGAAGTGGATCATGTAACCAAATCTTTTAAAATTTATTATGATAAAGCAAGTACTTTAAAAGAACATTTGATTTTTTGGAAACGAAATAAAAGTGAAAAATTCACGGCTTTAAAAGATATTAATCTTACGATTTCTAAAGGAGAAACTGTTGGCTTAGTAGGTGTGAATGGTTCTGGAAAATCAACTCTTTTAAAATTGATGACGAAGATTATTTATCCTACGAAAGGGCATATTATCACTCATGGAAAACTTACGAGTTTACTTGAACTAGGAGCAGGATTTCATAATGATTTTACGGGAAGAGAGAATATTTATTTTAATGCCTCTATTTTTGGACTTACTAAAAAAGAAATTGATAAAAGATTAGATGAGATTATAGAATTTTCAGAATTAAAAGATTTTATTGATAATCCTGTACGTACTTATTCTTCTGGAATGTATATGCGTCTTGCTTTTTCCATTGCAATTAATGTAGATGCCGAGATTTTACTCATTGATGAAATTTTAGCCGTAGGAGATCAACATTTTCAAGAAAAATGCTTTAAAAAATTACATGAACTAAAAGAAAGTGATAAAACGATTGTCATTGTAAGTCATGATTTAGATAAAATTAAAAGTTTATGTACAAGAGCTATTTGGATTAATGAGGGAGTCGTCGCAATGGATGGAGCACCAGATGATGTGATTACAGAATATTTGAAAAAATGTGGGTGAGAAATATGAATGTATTTAAAAATTTATATCAATATCGAGAACTTTTAAAAACGAATGTTCAAAAAGAAATTCGTGGAAAATATAAAGGCTCTTTTTTAGGGGTTTTATGGAGTTTTTTAAATCCTCTTTTAATGGTTTTAGTTTATGCCCTTGTGTTTCCTTATATCATGAGAGTACAAGTAGATAACTATTTAATTTTCTTAATTGTTGCCATTATTCCATGGAATTTTTTCACAACTTGTATTACAACGGGTTGCAATTGTGTGTGGTTAAATGGTGGAATTATAAAAAAGGTATATTTTCCAAGAGAAATTTTACCTGTGAGTGTCGTTGTTGCAGGACTTATTAATTTCTTTATTTCTTGTATCATTATTTTATTATTTTTGCTTTTTGGTGGAGTTGGATTTAGTATTTATATTTTGTGGCTCCCAGTAGTGGCTATCATTCAAGCTATGCTTAGTCTTGGGTTATTATTTGTTTTAAGTGCCATTAATGTATATGTAAGAGATGTTGAATATGTCGTGACTTTCTTTGTCAATTTAGTTTTCTATGGAACTCCTATTTTATATACGGCAAGTATGTTTCCTGAAAAAATAAGATGGATTTTATATATAAATCCAATGGCTCATTTAATTGATATTTATCGTAGTATTTTCTATTTTAAAGAAATGCCTAATATGGGTTCTCTTTGTTATATTTTCATTTTATCTTTGATTGTCTTAGTTATTGGTTACCTTATATTTAAAAAATTAGAAAAAGGATTTGCAGAAGAGGTGTAGGAATGGAAAATGATATCAAGGTAAAAAGTTTTCATATTATGGGAATCAAAAATCCTTTTGTTCAAATTGAAATTCAAGCTAAAGATAAAGAATTTGTATTAAGAGTCGATGAAGAAAAAAAAGATTTTCAAATTACTAAAGGAGATCAAATATATATTTTAACGACTGCCCTTCCAAAAAAGAGTCATAAAATTTCTCTTTATTATTTAAAAAAGAAAGAAGAAATATTTTTAATGGCAAAAACTAATACCTTTTTAAGACGTGTATTTTATAAAGTTTGTGAATGTTTTCAAAAATTTTTTTCTTTTTTTGGGGCGATTTTAGTTACTTTAGGAAAAGGAATTCATTATTTTTGGAAAGAATATCATTTTTTAGTTCCTCCTAAATTATGGGGAAAATTTTGGAAAGATTTTAAAGTAAGAGTTCGTCAAAGGGGTGTTAAATCTTATTATAATCCTTTTATTTTAGCAGAATATCATAAGTGGATTTTAGAAAGTGAAGAAAAAACGGTGATAAAAAATCTTCACTATAATCCTTTAATTTCTGTTTTGGTTCCTGTTTATAATATCAAAAGAGAATTTTTAGAAAAGTGCATTCTATCTGTTTTAAATCAAAGTTATGAAAATTTTGAATTATGTATGGTGGATGATTGTTCTACTTTAGAGGAAACCAAAGAAACATTAAAAGAATGGGCTCAAAAAGATTCTCGAATACACGTTTGTTTTCGAAAAGAAAATGGTCATATTTCTAAAACTTCAAATGATGCTTTAAAAATGGCAAAAGGTGAATTTGTAGCTTTATTAGATAATGATGATGAACTCACGAAAGATGCTTTATATGAAGTAGCTAAAGTATTAAATGAAGATCGAACATTAGATTTTATTTATAGTGATGAAGACAAAATCGATGCCAAAGGAGAGAGGATGTACCCTCATTTTAAACCGGATTGGTCTCCTGATACTTTACTTAGTTTAAATTATATTTGTCATTTAGCAGTGTTAAGAAAATCGATTGTAGAAAAGGTAGGAGGTTTTACTGTTGGACTTGAAGGAGCCCAAGACCATGATTTATTTTTAAAGGTTACAGAAGTCACAAATAAAATTTATCATATTCCTAAAATTTTATATCATTGGAGAATGATAGAAGGATCGACTTCAATGAAAATAGAAAGTAAATCTTATGCTTTAGATAAAGGAAAAATAGCTATTGAAAATGCTTTAAAAAGACGTAAAATCGATGCTTTTGTCGTACGAGATGGGGAATCTGGTTATTATATCGTTCAATATGAATTTAAAAAAGAACCGAGTGTTTCCATTATTATTCCTACTAAAGATTATGTTTCTACTTTGAAAACTTGTGTGGATTCTTTGATAAGTAAAACCGATTATAAAAATTATGAAATTATTATTATGAATAATAATAGTGTAGAAAAAGAAACATTTGAATTTTTTAAAGAATATCAAAAAAAATATAAAAATCTTAAAGTTTGGGATGCCAATTTTGAATTTAATTATTCTAAAATTAATAATATTGCCATTGAAAAAACAAAAAGTGATTATGTAGTTTTATTAAATAATGATACTGAAATTATTTCAAGAAACTGGCTTAAAACGATGATTGGCTATGCCTCTCAGTCTCATATTGGCGCGGTGGGAGCTAAATTATTATACCCAGATGAAACCGTTCAACATGGAGGAGTTATTTTAGGTTTTGGTGGAGTTGCATCTCACGCGTATATAGGTAAGTCTAGAAACGACTTAGGAATGTATGGAAGACTTAAAGTCCCTTATGATTATTCGGCAGTTACCGCGGCATGTTTAGCTATTTCTAGAAAAAAATATTTAGAAGTAGGTGGCTTAGAAGAAGACTTAAAAGTCGCTTATAACGATATTGATTTTAATTTAAAATTATTACAAAAAGGTTATTTTAATGTACTTTTACCTCAAATAGAGCTTTATCATTTTGAGTCTAAAACAAGAGGTTATGACACGACAACTGAAAAATTTAAACGTTTTCAATTGGAAGAAAAGTATATGTATGATAAGTGGAAAGATGCGTTAGAAAATGATCGTTTTTATAATAAAAATTTAAGTAAAAAAGGAAGTTTTATGCTAAAGAAAAAATAGGATGAAGTGATGAATATGAATAATAAATTAAAGAAAGTTTGCTTTCTAATCTTGGGAGTGGGGTTATTTACATTAAATATTTTGCTTGCTTTTTGTAATGCTCATTCATTTTTAAAATTAAATTTAACTATGCAAATTTTATATCTACTTTTTTGCTTAGTGGTTCATTTTGTACTTTTTCTTTTTATAAAGAATTGGATTCAACGAGAAAAAAGTTCTGTTTTTCTTTTTGGAAGTTTACTTTTTATTATGGGATTTCTTTATTTATTTTTAATTCCTTTTAGTAGAGTTCCTGATGAAGAAACACATTTTTTAAGAAGTTATGAAATTAGTGAAGGAAATCTTGTTTCTAAAAAGAATGAAGATGGAACAAGTGCTAGATCTTTTCCCAAAGAAATTTTTGAAGTGAGTAATTATGAAGATATTTTTACTTATCATGATGTTTTAGAAAATATTCAAGTTCAAAATAGTAATGAAAAGGTGAATTGGGGTTATGATGGGGCATCTCTTTATTCTTTTCTTTCTTATATTCCTCAATCACTAGGAATTTTCATAGCAAGATTCTTTACTTCTTCTGCCGTGATAGAAGGATATTTTGGAAGAATTTTTAATTTTCTTTTTTGTGCATGTCTTCTCATTTTAGCTTATAAATTGTTACCTTGCTTTAAAAAGAGTTTTATGATTATTTGTTTTTTACCTATTGTTTTACAAGAAATTGTTTCTTTATCTCCCGATGGGATGACTATTTCCTTTTCACTTTTGTTACTTTCTTATATTTTGCATTTAAGATATACGAAAAAAGAGAAAATGACTAAAGGTGATTTTGCTTTTTTAACCTGTATTATCACATTTCTTTCTTTAAGTAAAATTGTTTATTTACCTCTTTGTTTTCTCATTTTTCTAATTCCAAAAGAAAGGTTTCAATCTAATAAGCAAAGATATATAACAATGGGCATGCTTTCATTATGGGCTTGTTTTCTTAATTTAGCTTGGCTTTCCATTGCTTGGAATTATCTTGTGGAATATCGTGAAGGAATTAATGCAATGCAGCAAGTTTTATTTATTTTCAAATCTCCTATTCATTATTTTATGACTTTTTTAAATACTTTTTCTCTTAATTTTGGCAATGATGTATTAGATTTAGTAGGTCAGTCTTTGGAGTGGTATAATATTCAACTTTCTAGTTTTTATGTATTAATGACTTTGGGAGTTTTTAGCTATTTTGCTTATCAAGATCATACTGATAAAGTGAAAATGAATTCTTTTATGAAATGGATTTTATTAGGAGTTCTTGTAATTTCTGTTGGACTTATTTATACAAGTTTATATGTTCAATGGACTCCAGTTGGAAAAAATATTATATTAGGGGTTCAAGGAAGATATTTTTTACCTTTACTTTTCCTTCTTCCTTGTTTGTGTTACAATAGTAACAGAAAAGTAAAAGAAAATAAAAATACAAATCTTTACTTTTTGACCTATCTTATATGTTATAATTTATATGCCCTTATGATTATCTTTTTAAATCATATTGTATAGGAGGTTTTGCAATGCAGAAGTTAAAAAAATTTTATCTAAAGAATGAAAAATGGATTTCCTTTTTATTTGCGAATGTTCTCATTTTTATTGTTGGCTTATTATGGATGCTTTATTTTAAACAATATAAAATTATTTTTTGTTTTGTTTTCGTTGCTTTTGTGTGTAATGCTATTTATTTTTTTAAAAAAGATTTTTTTTACAAATGCTTAGATACCATTTTAAAATATCGTTATCTTTTTGCACTTATTATATTTTTATTATGTGTATGTTTTAAAATTAATGGATCTTCCATGGGTATTTATAATATTTATTTTCCAGAAGATAACATGAATCATTATACAGATGTTTATTTTGGAATATCTAGAGATATTAGATCGGATGAATATATAGTCCAAACTCCATATTATTTTTCACAATATTATAATCATTTTAATCGAAATAGTCATTTTATGAGTATGTCTGGGCAAGATATGATTATTGGTTATAATAGTCCCGTTTTAGATATTTCGATTATTGCCAAGCCACTTGTTTGGGGTTACGTTTTATTTGGACCAACTTATGGAATTTCGTGGTATTGGTGTTTAAAAATCATTTTATTTATTTTAATCATGTATGAATTAGTGATGATTTTAACAAAGAAAAATAAAATCTTATCTGTATTAGGATCTTTACTCATTACATTTGCGCCTGTTATTCAATGGTTTTTCAATCCTCATTTAAGTGATGTGTTTTTATGGGGAATGAGTTTAGTTGTTTTAGGGTATCACTTTTTCACGACAAAGAAAAAATGGCTTAAAAATCTTACTATTCTTTTATTACCCTTACAAGCTATTTGTTTTGTTTTGGCTTTATACCCTCCATTACAAGTTCCTGTTGGAATACTAGCTATTTGTTTATTAGTTTTCTTTCTTATTAGAGATAAAGAAGAAATTCAATTTCAAAAAAAGGATATTTTTACGATTGCCTTCATGTTTCTTATTTCAATAGGAGTTATTTTATATGAAGTATTAATGAGTAAGGATGCAATTTTACTTTTAATGCATACGGCTTATCCTGGAACTAGACTTGAACTAGGTGGCAATTTTGTAATCAATGACATTTTTACTGATTTAACAAATTTATTTTTACCATATCGTGGAGTTACTTATTCTAATCCATGTGAGCTAAGTGATTTCATGCATTTTGGACCTATTTGTTTGATTGTTTTTATTCTTATTTCGAAAAAGTTAAAAGAAATGGATAAAGAAGATTATTTATTAGGGTTAGGGTTCATGATTGTTTTAATAGTTGAAATGGTATTTATGCTCGTTGGATTTCCAAAATTGCTCTCAAAAATTACTTTATTTTCTTATATAAATAGAATGAAACCTGTTTATGGATTTACGTCCGTATTATTTACTCTTTATTTATTTTCAGTTTATTTAAAACATAAAGATCTATTAAGTAAAAAGCAAATAAAAATCATTTTAATCACTTTCTTTATATCTTATTTATTTTTAATTACAGATCAAGAACTTACTTATCTTCCATGGTTTATGTATGTATTAGAAATTTTGTTATTTACTATATTACTTGGTTGTTTGTTATTTAAAAAAACATATCTTTCTTATATTTTAGTTTTATTCATTGTGATTCTTTCAGGATTTGCCATAAATCCTATTAGAGTTGGAATAAGAGCTATTATCGATCATGAATTGGTTACAGAAGTCAAAAAACTAAAAATAGAGGACGATTCTTATATTCTAACTACAGACAATATTGCAATTGGATCTTTGTTAATGGCTAATGGGATTAAGGTAATTAATACAGTAAACTATTATCCAGATTTTGATAAATGGAATATTCTTGATCCTTCTCAAGAAAACATGGATTATTATAATCGTTATTCACATGAAGAAATTGAAATTGTAGATGAAGAAACAAGTTTCAATTTGATTGCACCTGATTGTATTGGCTTAAAATTAAATTTACTAGATATTCAAAAATTACCTGTATCTTATGTAGTGACAACAAAAGAAATAGAAAATTTAAAAAATTATTCGAATTCACATTTAAAATTTGTAAAAGAAATAAAAGGAATTCGTTTATATGAAATGGTGAGGTAGTTATGAAAAAAGTGTTATTAATTATTCCTGCTTATAACGAGGAAGATAGTATTTTAAAGGTCTATAAGGAAATAAAAAAATACAATGAAGAAAATGATATGGTACTTGACTGTATTGTTATTAATGATGGCTCAAAAGATAAGACAGGAGAAATATTAGATCAAAACAAAATTCCTCACATAGACTTAGTGGAAAACTTAGGAATTGGTGGGGCCGTTCAAACAGGGTATAAATATGCTTATGAAAAAAATTATGATATTGCTATTCAATTTGATGGAGATGGCCAACATGATCTTAAATATGTTAAGAAATTAGTAGAACCTATCATGAATGAAACAAGCGATTTTGTAATTGGAAGTCGGTTTGTAGAAGGCATTAGTGATTTTAAAACTTCTTTTATGAGAAGAGTAGGAATTAAAATTATTTCTTTCTTTATTCATATGACGTGTGGTTTTAAACTTTATGATACTACGAGTGGTTTTCGAGCTTGCAATAAAGAGATTATAAATTTGTTTGCAAAAGATTATCCAAGAGAATATCCTGAACCCATTACAACAGTAGAAATTGTAAAAAGAGGATTCAAAGTGAAAGAAGTGGGAGTCAACATGAAAGAAAGAATGGGTGGTAAATCATCCATTCATACTTGGAAAGATTTCTATTATATGGTAAATGTTTGTTTATCTATTTTAGTGATTGGCTTAAGGAGGTATCAAAAATGAGTAAAAATTTAACCTTTTTTGTTTTATTCTTTGCGATTTTATTATTTCTTTTAATCTTATATTTATTAAAGAAAAATAAAATATCTGTAAGATATTCACTTGTTTGGTTTTTTTCTTCCATACTAATTTTCATTATTTCCTTGATTCCAAATTTAATGACTCATTTAGCAAATTTATTTGGATTTGAATTATTATCCAATATGATTCTATGTATGTTTATTGGAATTCTTCTATTAATTACTCTTGCATTAACTGTTATGGTGACAGGATTAAAAAGAAGAACGACTCTTTTAATTCAAGAAGTCTCTTTATTAAAAAAAGAATTGGAGGAACGTAAATGAAAATTATTTTAACTGGAATTTATGTGTTATTAACAACAGGTGGATTATTTTGTATGAAACTAGGTGGAGATAGTTTATCTTTATCTTTAAAAAATGAAATTAGTTTTAGAATTGGCTTTATCACGGCATTAGGTTTTCTTCTATATATTGGTAGCTTTTTATTATGGCAAAAGCTTATTGCCACTTATGATTTAAGTTACATAGTTCCCATTGCAACTGGAATTGTTCAAATTGTCGTTTTAATCGGTAGTTATTTCTTTTTTAAAGAAAATATGAGTGTTTTAAACATCATTGGAATTTTACTTGTTATTGCAGGAATTGTACTGATCTCTATTAGAAAATAAAAAAGAACAAGGGTTATTTGTTCTCTTTAAAACTAAAATATTTATGTCCAAACCAACTAATTAAAGTTGTAATTATTAAATTGATAAGTCCAGAAATATAAGGACTTATTTTTAATAGGCTTGTAAAAATCCATAATGTTGCACTTCCAAGTAAATAACTGGTAATATATACCGATACAAATTTTACGATTTCTTTTAAAGCTTTTTGTTTACTTTTAAAAGTAAAATAACGATTCCATAAGTAGCTATGAATCACTCCTAAAATAGTAGAAAGTGTATTGGCAATAAAATAATGAATATTGAGAATCAAGAAAAGTGAATAAAATCCGTATCCGACTATTGTGTTTAATCCACCTACAAATAAAAATCTAATTTTTTGATTCTGAAATAATTTTTTGATCATTTTAAAAACTCCTTTTTTATTTTCAAACAATATTGTAACAGAAATTAAAAAAAACATCTATAGATTGCTTCACTTACTTTTTATTTTTTGATAAGATATTAGATATAAATTATAGAGGGAGCGGGTTTATGAAAAAATTTAAAGAAGATTTAGAATATTTTGTAAAAGATTTTTATTATTTAGCAAGTGTAATTTTGACGGCTATATTAAGTTTTGGATTTGTTATTACTCATTATTCAGTAAATATCGATACTTTATCTTTTACAAGATATTATGATGGAAGTGAGTTAATTGCTCAAGGAAGATTTGGTTCTGTTTTTTTAAATCAAATTTTTCATATTTTTAAATTTGATCCTTTTTATGTCGATTTGTTTGCAGTTATATTTTTAGTTCTTGCGTCTATTCTTCTTTGTATGATGTTTAAGAGTCTTATAAAAAATAAACTTTCTATGATATCTTATATTTTATTTTCTTGTTTATTTATTTCATATCCTTTAATCCATGAAATTTTTGTTTATACTCCTGCTAGTTTGTCTATTGGGTTAGGCTTTTTTACCATTGGAGTGATCGGATTAATCCTTGTTTATCATATGGAAGAAAAATTTAAATGGACTCAATCTATGATTATTACTCTTTTATTAACTTTAATTTTGTCTATTTATGAGTCTTTTGCTCCGGTTTATTTATGTTTAATCTGCGCAATTTTATTTGTCGATTTATTATTAAATAATAAAAAATATAAATGGAAAGATTTATTCATTCGAATTGTAAACTGGTTAATTCCATTAGTTCTTTCTATTATACTTATGAAACTTATTGTAAAACTTTTAATTGTGATATTTTCAGTAACGGGTCCTTCAAGAGCCGCGAATCAAATTTATTATTTTACAAATGGAATTGTTCCAACTATTAAAAGGTTATTTTATTCTATTATTGAAAATTATGTTATTAAATCCCTTTTTTATTTTCCAATTTTTGTGTTAATGGTTATGATGATTCTTTTCTTCTTTTTTGGAATTTATCAGTCAGTAAAAAGAAAGAATGGAAAAATATTATTGATGACTCTTGGAACCATTAGTACCTTATTTGCTTTATCTATTGTTCAAGGATATGCATCTCCTTATCGAACTTGTCAGGTTTTTCCTTTTTTCATCGCGACAGTTTCACTTATTTTATCTTATTATGTGTTACAAAATAAAAGTAAATATTTTAAAGCTTTTATTTTGATCTTGTTTTCTTTGACTATTTTTTATCAAACGAAAGAACTTCATAAATATTTCTACTTAAATTATCTACGTTATGATCATGAGAAAACTGTTTTAACCGATATTTTAAATGATTTGGAAGATTATGATACTTCAAAACCTGTAGTCTTTATAGGAGGACTCGATTTGCCAGAATTTATTTCAAAAGAAGTATCTATTCCAACTGATAGTTTAAGATATCAAATTGTAAAAAAATTATATAAAAATCCAATTCCTTTACGAATTCCTGAGGCGAATATCAGTCCTTATATTTCTTGGGCTATTTATGCATTTGAAGAACCAAATACGGAATTATTTAAATGGGTTACAATGTTAGGTTACTCTTTAAAACAAGGGACGATAGAAATGTATAATGAGGCAATGAAATATCAAAGTATTTTAGAAAGATATCCTAAAAAGGGATATATCTATGAATTAAAGGACTTTATTATAGTTAATATTTAGAAGGATGTATGAAAAATGAAAACGATTAGTATTATGGTACCCACATATAATGAAGAAGAAAATGTGGAACTGATGTATCAAGCTTTAGTAAAAATATTTAAAGAAGAGTTAAAAGACTATCATTATGAAATTTTGTTTATTGATAATAAATCAAAAGACAAAACAAGAGAATTGATAAGAAAAATTTGTAAAAAAGATAAGAATGTAAAAGCTATTTTTAATGCTCAAAATTTTGGACAATTTCATAGCCCTTATTATGGCCTTATTCATACGTCTGGAGATTGTACAATTATGGTTGCCGCGGATTTTCAAGATCCAGTAGAAATGATTCCTAAGTTTGTTAAATCTTGGGAAGAGGGTTATAAAATTGTGATTGGAATTAAAAATAAAAGTAAAGAAAGTAAATTTATGTATTTTTTAAGAAGTTTATATTATAAATTGATTAAGAAATTCTCTGAAGTAGAACAAATTGAACATTTTACAGGTTTTGGTTTATATGATAAAGAATTTATCCAAGTTTTAAGAGATTTAGAAGATCCAGATCCTTATTTAAGAGGAATTGTAGCTGAGCTTGGTTTTGATAGAAAAGAAATTCCTTTTGAACAACCAAAAAGATTAAGAGGAAAATCAAGCAATAATTGGTATCGATTATATGATGGGGCAATGCTTGGAATTACTTCGTATACAAAAGTAGGTCTTAGAATAGCAACGATTATTGGATTTGTTGTTTCCTTTCTTTCTATTCTTGTCGCGGTCGTCTATTTGGTTTTAAAATTATGTATGTGGAATCAATTTGATGCCGGCATGGCTCCATTACTCGTTGGAGTATTCTTACTTGGTGGTATTCAAATTTTCTTTATTGGTTTAGTAGGAGAATATATTTTAAGTATCAATCAAAGAATGATGCATCGGCCTTTAGTCGTAGTGGAAGAAAAACTTAATTTTGATAAATCTCAATGAGGGGGGGGGTCTAATTAAAACTCTCATTGAGTTTTTTTGTTTTACAAAATTGAAATTTACTTTTAGTCATATTTTTCTACCTATTCTTTTCATCCTTTGATATAATATTCTAAAGAGGAAAAAGAAATGAAAAAAATTAGTATTATTGTACCATGTTATAATGAAGAGGAGTCTTTACCACTCTTTTATGAAGAAATAACGAAAGTAATGAAAGAAATGGATTATTCTTTTGAGCTTATTTTTGTCGATGATGGGAGTAAGGATAAAACTTTAGAAGTGATAAAGAAATTAAGAGAAAAGGATGAACAAGTTCGATATGTCTCTTTTTCACGTAATTTTGGAAAAGAATCTGCAATGCTTGCAGGACTTCAGTATTCTAAAGGAGATTATGTGACTTTAATGGACGCCGATTTACAAGATCCACCTAGTATGTTACCCGAAATGGTAAAGTATTTAGAAAGCGAAGAATATGACTCTGTTGGAACACGAAGAGTAAACAGAAAAGGAGAACCTGTGATTCGTAGTTTTTTTGCTCGAATGTTTTATAAACTCATTAATCACATGAGTAAAGTAGAAATGGTTGATGGAGCAAGAGATTACCGACTCATGACAAGGCAAATGGTAAATGCTATTTTAGAATGCAAAGAATATAATCGTTATTCCAAAGGTTTATGGAGTTTTGTAGGATTTAAAACAAAATGGCTTTCTTATGAAAATAAAAAAAGAGTAGCAGGGGAAACCAAATGGTCTTTTTGGAAATTGTTTAAATATGCCATTGAAGGAATTGTAGCTTTTACAACTGTTCCACTTACTTTGGCCGCCTATATGGGAATTTTCTTTTGTTTTGTGGCATTCATTTTTATTGTGATTATTATTGCTAAAACTTTGATATGGGGTGATCCAGTCGGTGGTTGGCCAAGTCTTGCTTGTATCATCATCTTTGTAAGTGGTATTCAATTATTTTTCTTAGGTATTTTTGGCGAATATTTAGCAAAAACTTATTTAGAAACTAAAAATAGACCGATTTATATTGTAAAAGAAACAGAAAGAAGGTAAGAATTATGAACTTAAAAGAATTTATAAAACAATATCGTGTGGTTCTTTTCTTGTCTTTTTTCTTTTTTTTATTTTCCTATAGTATTAAAATATTTACTTATAGTTATTCAATTGACACTGAAATTTACATGTTAAATAAAAACTTAATGTTAGATTCTTGGTTAATGATTCATCGTTTTTCTTTAGTGTTTTTAAAAGAAATTTTGGGTTGGATTCCGTTTTCGATTTTTTGGACCAATTTATTTACAGTAATCTTTTTTTATTTAGGATGTGTCATTTTTTTCTTTACGATTTTACAAGTAAGTAGAAAATTTCAGACTCCAAAGCACGCCTACTACTTTTTTCTTACTCTTTCCACCAGTTGTGTTTTTTTAGAACAATTTCATTTTGTTTTACAAAGTTTAGAAGTAGGAATCACTTTTGTTCTTTTTGAAATTGGTTTGTTTTTCTGGGTAAAATATGGAAAAGAAAACAAATTACGATATCTTTTATTTTCTTTTTTCCTTTTAACGTTTTCACTTGGATGTTATCAAGCTTTCGCGGCTATGTTTATCACGGAAGTCCTCATTTTCACTTTCTTAAGAATTCAAGAAGAAAAATTGACTGGAAAAGAAAGTATGATTTTTCTTATTAAATCTGCAATTCTTTTAGGTGTTTCTTATATAAGCTATTCCATTATCGCTAAAATCGTACTAAGTATTACTCATTTGGAAAGTGGAGGGTACTTAGAAACTCAAATTGGATGGCTTCATAATCCACTTTTAACAAATATAAAAAATATTTTGAAATCGGGAGTTCGTCTTTATTTTGGTTCGTTTTTTTCCTACCCAAGTTTTTCTATTTTAAATACGGTTTTACTTATTGGAATGTTTATAAGTATTTATAAGTTTATAAAGAAGAAAAAATATTTTTCTAGTTTGATTCTTTTAGGCATCTTTTTATCGCCTTTATGTCTTACCATACTTCTTGGAAATGCCGAGCCTATTCGAGCAAGTTTATCTATGGGTATTGTAACTTCTTTTGGGGTTCTTTATTTTCTAAATGATAAAAAATGGGTTTCTTTTATATTTCTTATTTGTATTGGGATTCAATGTTTTACTATGTTAAGTTATCAACAAAGTGATTATAAGAGATACTTAAATGACGTTTCTGTAGCAGAAGATATTTATCGTAAAATTCACAATGATTTAGAAGGAAGAACAGTGGTGTTTATCGGTTCTTATGAAACGGATCAAACAGGAGAAATTTTAAAAAGTGAAGTGATGGGTCGTTCGTTCTTTAATTATTGGGGATCGAGTGAAAGAGCCATTGGATTTATGAACTCTTTAGGTTTAAATGTAAATGGAGATTATGGATATGTAGAAGAGGGGGCAAAAATTATGGAAGAAAAACCATCTTATCCAGACGAAGAATCTATATTAGTTACTGATTCTCATATTTTAATTAAATTATCTTGAGTTTTTCTTTTAAAAAGTGATACAATGGTTTTAGAGAATGGTGGTCATATATGGGAAGAAGAAAGAAAAAAAAGAATTCGGTTTCAGTTTTAAATTCTTTATTAGTTTTACTTCTTCTTTTTTTAGTTTTCACGGCCAAAGATGATTTTTTAAACTTTATTCAATCACATGTTCAAATTACCAATACTTCTTATGCTATGAGTGATATTCCTACGTATTCTGGAGAACCTTTTGTATATATTAATGAGAATAAACCAAGTTTTACTGAAGAAGAAATTACGACTCAATCTTTTGAATCTTATAGTCACTTAGATTCTTTAGGTCGATGTGGAGTTGCTATGGCATCTATTGGAGTGGATTTAATGCCCACGACAGAGCGAGGAAGTATTGGAATGGTAAAACCAAGTGGGTGGCATACGATCCGTTATGATCATATTGATGGTAAATATTTATATAATCGTTGTCATTTAATCGGTTATCAACTTACTGGAGAAAATGCGAATGTCGAAAATTTAATGACATGTACAAGATCTATGAATACTGGAGTGATGCTAGATTATGAAAACAAAGTAGCAAAGTATATTAAAGAAACGAAAAATCATGTTATGTACCGTGTGACTCCTATCTTTGAAGGCTCTAATTTAGTCTCTAGTGGAGTTGAAATGGAAGGTTATTCTGTTGAAGATGAAGGAAAAGGTATTTCTTTTCATATCTATGTTTATAATGTGGAAGATGGAGTAGAGATTAATTATCAAAATGGTGAGAGTAAGTTAGATGAAGAGTAATCCTCGTTGACACTTTTTGTTTTAAAAAAGTTTATGCTAGTTTATAAAAAAAATATAATTTTTGTAGTTTAAACAAAACCTAATTTACCACAATCGATTGACTATTGTGGTAATTCACAAAAATTTAAGTAAGATGTTTTTTCTAAATTAACTGTTCTTTTTATTATAATTGCTAATTTGCATATTTTTGTTTATAATAATTATGAAAGTAGGTTATCTATAATGAAACAAAGAATACAAAACATGAATGTAAAAAATAAAACCGTTCTTTTAAGAGTAGATTATAATGTTCCATTAGAAGGAACAAAAGTATTAGATGATACGAAGATAAAAAGTTCTCTTGAGACTATTGAATATCTTTTAAAAGAAAATTGTAAAATTATTTTATTAAGTCATTTAGGAAAAATTAAATCAGAAAGTGATAAAACAAGATACACTTTAGAACCTATTGCTAATAAATTAAAAGAACTTTTAAAAAAAGAAGTTTATTTTAGTAAAGTGAATTTTGGACCAGAAGTTATAAAACGAGTAAAAGAATTAAAACCAAAAGAAATTTTAATGTTAGAAAATACAAGATTTTTAGATTTGCCTCAAAAATTAGAAAGTAAATGTGATCCCCAAGTATCAGAGTTTTGGGCAAGTCTTGGAGATATATTTATTAATGATGCTTTTGGATCTACTCATAGGCGTCATGCATCTACCTATGGTATTTCTGAATTTTTACCTAGTGGCATTGGATTTTTAATACAAAAAGAAATTGAAATGTTAGAAAAAAATGTCATTCATGCCGAAAGACCTTTTACTCTTATAATGGGTGGAGCTAAGTTAGATGATAAAATTGGTTTAATTGAAGCATTATTACCAAAATGTGATCATTTATTATTAGGTGGGGGAATTGCCAATACTTTTTTAGAAACATTAGGTTTTAAAATAGGAGAATCTCTTACTAGTGAGTCAAAAGAAATCAAGAGTAAAGTAAAAGAATTATTATTAAAAAATAAAGAGAAAATAAAACTTCCTTTAGATGCAATTGTAGGAAGTACTTATGATAAAAATTATATTGCTTATAAGTTAATTAATAAAATCGAAGATAACGAAATGATATTGGATATCAGTGCTAAAACAATCGAAGAATATGCACCGATTATTAATGAAAGTAAAACTATCTTTTTAAATGGGGCCGTAGGATTATATGAAAATCCAAAATTTGCAAATGGAACCAAAGAATTATTTGAATTACTAAAAAAATCAAAAGCAAAAGTCATTGTAGGTGGAGGAGATGCCGTTAGTAGTGTGAAAAATCTAGGATACCAAAAAATGCCTGAATTTATTTCAACTGGAGGAGGAGCTACTTTAGAATTTTTAGCTACTCAAAAACTTCCTGCATTAGATGCCATTAAAGATGAAATTGAAACATTAAAATTAGATGAATAATTTATAAAATGTGTGTAAATAAGATATTTTTCGACATCATTCGACAAAATTAGACAGAATTAGACATAACATGACAAAATAATCTCTTTTCTTTCTTCCAATTCTTTGTTACGATTAATGTGCGTGTTGGAGTGAGGTACTTTTAAAGAATAGGAGAGAAAAATGAAAACGATTAACGCATTAGTAGTAGACGATAGTATGGAGTTTACTAGCAGTGTGACGAAGTATTTTGAAAACAACACAAAAATAAATATTTTTGCTTGTTTGAATGATGGACGAGAAGTAACAGCATTTTTGAAAAATCATAAAAAGGAAATCGACATCATTTTAATGGATCTTATTATGCCAGGAAAAGATGGGATAGCAATTTTAGAAGAATTGCAAAAAGAAAGTATTCAAAAACGCATTATTATCTTATCTAGTTATAAGAAAGAATATGCGATTGAAAAAACGCAAAAATTTAATGTAGATTATTACATGTTAAAACCATGTGATTTAAAATCTTTAGAATCTAGAATTTTAGATTTATTTCAAGAAACAAGGAAAAGTTTTTATAAAAAAGAAGTAAGTCATGATATTCAGGTAAAAATCACCGAGTTACTTCATAATTTAGGTGTTCCTTCTCAAATTAGAGGTTATCAATATTTAAGAGATGGAATTCTTATGCTTTATGAATCAAATGAATTAATTGGTGGAATTACAAAACAAGTATATCCTGAAATCGCGACTCGTTATCATACAACAACATCAAGAGTAGAAAGAGCCATTCGCCATGCCATTGAAGTTAGTTGGGGACGTGCAGACTATCAGATTATGAATAAAATGTTTGGCCATTCTATTGATTTTGATCGCGCAAAGCCAACTAATTCTGAATTTATGGTTACTATATCCGATGTACTTAAATTAGAAGATAATAGACTATATCATTATTCTTAGTCTATTTTTTTTTATGACTCATCTTGTCATCTTGTTTTATTTGACTAAGTTTTTAAAAGGTTATATAATTTTATTATTAGAATTTGTAATGATAAAAGGCGGTGAACTAATGAATAGAAAAGGTTTTACATTAGTAGAATTATTAGCCGTGATCGTAATATTAGGATTGTTAGTAGGAATATCTGT
>CANQRJ010000007.1 GCA_947626215.1 uncultured Bacilli bacterium | reverse complement strand
TAAGAATACATGATTTTTTTAATTTTAAAAAGTAATTATATCAAATTTTACATTATTATTTTTATGCGATTGCCATAAATTTTTGTTTCCTTAATTTACATATTAAATTATAAATGATAAAATGTTATATATAAAGGATAATATCTTGTTGTTAAGATAAAAAGAAGGTGTACAAAATAGTGAAGAAAATTAGTGTATTTTTAATTGTATGTTTCTTTTTTTGCGGTTGTAGCAAACTAGAAGAAAATAAAGAGATAATAGAAACTCAAGAAAATTTGCAAATAAAAGAAAAAATTGATATTGTTGATGTAAATTCTAATACAAGACCATTTGCAGTTGTTGTAAATAATGCAACCGTTGCAGTAAAAGTACAACAAGGATTGCAAAAAGCGTATATGGTTTATGAAATCCCTGTAGAAGGAAATATGACAAGACTTTTGGCATTTTATAAAGATATAGATGATTTAAAAATAGGGACGATTAGAAGCGCAAGACATAACTTTTTAGATTATGTTTTTGAACAAGATGCAATCTTTGTGCATTGGGGTTGGAGTCATTATGCTGAAGATCAAATTAAATCATTAAAAGTTGCGAGCTTAAATGGTTTATATGATACCGCTTTTTGGAGAGAAAATCCTGAGGGTTTAGCAACAGAACATACAGGGTATACTAGTCTTGCAAAGGATAGAGATTTAGCTAATAAAAAAGGATATGCTTTAACTACGGATAAAGGTTTAGTACTATCTTATTCTTTAGAAGAAGTAATAGATGAATCTGGTCAAGTTGCGAATAAAATATATATTCCTTCATCTAATGTATCTAATACATCCTATATTTATGATGAGAATACAAAATTATATAAAAGAAGTGTAAATGGAAAAGAACATATTGATTATGAAACAAAAGAGCAATATACAACAAAAAATATTATTATTCAAAAAATAAATACGAGTATGGCTAGCGATAATTATTATTGGGAATTGCAAACAATTGGCAATGGAGAAGGAGTATATATTACTAATGGACACGCAACGCCAATAATGTGGAATAAAGAAAATAGATATGCTAAGACAAAATATACATATTTAGACGGATCTGAGGTTAAATTAAATGATGGTAATACTTATATTCAACTTCAATCTACAAAACAAAACTATTTAATAGAGTAGAGGTGAATTATGAAAGAAAAGAAAATAGAGTGGATTATTGTTTTAAGAGCAATTGCATGTTTATCTGTTATTATGATTCATGTAATTGAAGGATGGCTTTCTGAAATAAATGCAATAGATAATGGCGTCGGGGGGGGGGGTTAAGATGGTTACTTGATTCTGTAGTTTTAATGACAATAAATCGTTTTGCAGTTCCATGTTTTATAATGATAACAGGTTGTTTACTATTAAATCCGAAAAAGAAAATCGATAATGACAAAATAAAATCTTATATAAGTCGTATGCTTTTAATTTTAATTTCGTTTGGTTTTGCATTTGCGTTTATAGAAACATATATTTCAAGTGATAATAAAAATATGAGTCATATTTTCCTTTTTGCAATAAGTAATTTAATTCAAGGAAATGCATGGGAACATATGTGGTATATTTATTGTTTGATTGGATTATATATATTGACTCCTTTCTTAAGAAAATTTACAGAACATGCAAAAATAAAAGAGGCAAAAGATCTATTAATTAGTTTGTTTCTATTTACAACGTTAATTCCAACAATAAATTTTATATTTCATTTAAAAATTTCAACTTTCTATTTAGAAGGGTTAAATTATTTATTTATCTTTTTATGCGGGTATTACATTACTAATACGGATATTTTTAGTGACAAGCATATTTATATTGGTGGAATTATTGGTATAATTGGATATGCTTTATGTTGTTACTTTAATATATATCATTCACAATTAAGTGTATTCATGATTTTAGAAACAGTTTTTATAGTAAGATTATTTTCATCGGAAAAAATAAAAATAAAACCTAATAAATTTATAAATATTATTTCAAAATATAGCTTTAGTATCTATTTGGTTCATTGTTTCTGGTTAAATCTCTTAAATAAAGGATTTCATATTTATCCTGATATTTTGCCACCAATTATAGGAGAGATTACTTTTTATATCTATGCCTTAGTATTGTCATTAATAACGTCAATTATGTTATATAAAATACCAATTTTAAAAAAAATTTTGAAATAGAAAAGTATAATTACTTTTATAATATAAAAGAAATGAGGATAAAAATGAAAAAGTTAAGAATAGAATTTCATGTTCATACATGTTTTTCACCAGATAGCATTTTAACAAAACGTTTTATTTTATTAAAATGTAAATTAAAAAAAATAAATTGTTTAGCCATAACGGACCATAATACTATTAAAGGGGCTATTAAGTATAAACCATACTTAGAAAAACATGGAGTAGATGTTATTGTAGGAGAAGAAATTCTGACAAAAGAAGGAGAAATTATTGGACTTTTTCTAACAAAAGAAATATCAAAAGGATTGAGTGCAAAAGAAACGATTAATGAAATAAAAAAACAACATGGATTAGTTTATATTCCTCATCCATATGATTTAAAAAGAAATAAAACAGTTTTAAAATCTATTGCGATCGAAAAAAATAAAAATGATATTGATCTAATAGAAATACATAATGGTCGTAATATAAAAGATGAGTATTCAAAAAAACAATTAGAGATTGCAGATTACTATAAAAAAATAAAAATAATTGGAAGTGATGCTCATAGTTTTTTCGAATTAGGAAGGAATTATATCGTAATAAATGAAAATATAGATAAAATAACAAAAAAAAATTTGCTTTCTTGCATAAAAAATGCTACTATGAATAAAGAGTCATGCTTAAAATACATTCATCAGTATACAAGATATGTGAGAGCATTTAAAATGGTTATGGGAGGTCATTTCTGTGAATTATATCGAATTATCAAGAAAAGATGTGAAAAAAGAAACAAAAAGATTATATGATTTAATTACAAAGGAATATGAGTATGATTTAGTTATTTTCATTGCAAAAGGTGCATTTGAAATAGGAATAGAATTAGGAAATTTAAACCAAGTTCCTGTTTTAGAAGTGATGGCAAAAAGAAAAGGAAATAAAGCAAAACAATGTGTAAAGAACTTTTTAAAATTTTTACCAAAAAGCATAGATAAGTATTTAAGAGAAAAAGAACTTAAATCTAATATTCATACTAAAAATTCAGATAGATATATTTCTTTTAATGAAAAAATTTTTGAAAAATATAAATTTTGCAAAAAAATTTTAATAGTAGATGATTCTGTTGATACAGGATATACTATTTTGCAAGTAAGAAACACTATTCATAGTTTTTTTAATAATTGTAATATAAAAATCGCTTCTTTTAATTATTTTAAAAAAGCTCTTGAAGAGGCAAAACCTGATTTTTATTTGTTTGAAGATCAAATTATAAAAGGACCTTGGTCTAATGATTCTAAAGAATATAATATAATGTTAAAAAATTATTATGAATGGAAAAATAGTCTTGAAGGTGAGTTATGAAAGAAGATGAATTAATTAGTGTAATTGTTCCTATTTATAAAGTTGAAAACTATATAAAAAAATGTATTAAAAGTATCCAAAATCAAACTTATAAAAATTTAGATATTATTTTAGTTGATGATGGATCTCCAGATAAATGTGGAATTATTTGTGATGAATATGCCAAAAAAGATAAAAGAATAAATGTGATTCATCAAAAAAATGGTGGTTTATCAAATGCGAGAAATACAGGAATAAAAAATAGCAAAGGAAAATATATAACATTTGTTGATAGTGATGATTTTATTCATAAAGATTTTATAAAAATATTATATCAAAATATAAAAGATACACATGCAGATATTTCGGCATGTAATGTTAGTTTAGTTTATGAATCTAGCAATAAATTAAAATACAATAAATTTAAAAAAGGAAGTTGTGAAATTTTAGATAATATGGATGCATTAAAAATGATGCTTTATCAAGTAAAAATAAATAATTCTGCGTGGGGAAAATTATATAAAAAAGAATTGTTTAAAAATATAAGTTTCCCAGACGGACTATATTATGAAGATTTGGCGACTACTTATAAATTGTTTTTAAAAAGTAAAAAAATAGCGTTAAACAATCTACCATATTACTATTACTTGCAAAGAAATGACTCAATTTCTAAACAATTTTCACCAAAAACATTCGATATTTTAAAAGTAGTATATTTAATGCAAAAAGATTTAACAGATTATCCAATATTGGAAAATGCAGTAAAAAGTAGAGTTTTAAATGCTGAATACTTTGTATTAAGACAATTACCTAAAAAACAATACAAAAAAGAATTTGAACAAATAAAAAAAAGTATAAAAGAAAAGAGAGGCTATGTTTTATTTGACAAAGAGGTTCGTTTAAAAACTAAGATTGGAATTGTTATTTCTTACTTTAGTTTTTCAATAATACCTTTTATATATAAAGTATTAGGAAATCATTATTTTTTAAAAAAATTAAATTGAAGATTTGAGGAGTTAAATATGAAGATTAGAGGTCAAAATTTAAAAGATTTAATAACGATTTTATTTATTATATTTTCTTTATTTATAGCAACTGAAACAACCGATTCATTTTTTTCAACTTTATATATAATTTTTATGCTATTTCTATTTATTTTATATGATAAAAAAGAAATTAATAATAAAAAAATATATATACTAATAGGTATTATTTTTTCAGTTTTGTTTATTAATTTGATTTTTAGTAAATATGGAATAATAGATGCTATAAAGAAGTTTACTTTTTTAATGGTTGCATATATAAATTTTGATTTATTAAAAAAGAAATATAATAATAAACAAAAATTACAAACAAAATATTTTGTGCACATCTTCTTAAAAATTACAAGTATTTGGCTATTGTTTTTTGTTTTTTATAATCTAATAACTCATCGAAGTGGTTTTCAATTTGCTTTTCCTATTAATCTTGATAAAAATTATACAGCTATATCTGCTTTTTTATTTTTTTGTTTATGCATAAAAGAAAAAAAAGTTTTAGGAATTGCTATTTCAGTAATATTTGGTCTTATGTTAAAATCTAGACTTTTCATATTAGGAATTATATCTTACGTTTTAATTAAATTTTTAGTATTTTTCTGTAAAAAATATTCTGTAATCGAAAAAATAGTTCAATTTTTAGAATCTTTCAAAACTGTACAAATTGTTTTGTTCATTATATTATTAACAATAATAATGCTTTTAATTAGCTATGGTATGGTTGGTTTCATTCCAATATCTTCAATAAAAGAACATAATAAATCTTTCAATGATAATTCTAATGCGATGAGGGTCCGAGCTAATATATATGCCGTAGAAACAATTATACAAAATCCTGAATTTCTTTTATACGGATACGATCAAAACATAAAGAGAGAATTGGGAATAGGAATTTCTAATCAACCTCCGATTTACCGTGGTTTTATATTAGTTCAATCTCATAATTTTTTATTAAATTTGATTTTAAGATATGGTTTAATTTTAAGCATAATTTATTTGATAATTCTTTCAAAAATATTAAGTAAATATTGGAATCGTGAAAATTTACCTATCCTTTTAACTTATCTTATGATGAATATGGTAATGCATTCATTGTTATCAAGCGCTTTACTAATTTTCTTCTTATTTGTATTAAAAATGAATGAATTAAAAGATAAAAAAATAACTAAAGATTTAAATGATTTATATATTTGTTATACTTTATATCATTTATTAATAACTTTATTAAAAGCAATAAAGCAAAAAAATAAACCAGATATTATGCTTGCCGCAGATCATTATAATAATATTTTGACAACAAATGAAAAATTAATAAATAAATTAAAAAATTGCAAATATATTAATAATGTTATTGTATTCGATTTTTCTGAGCAACAAATTGCTATTTTGAAAGAAAAATTTATGTTAATAAAAAAATATTTGTACGTAATAAATCAAACAATAGAAAATGATTTTCCATTTGAAAAATATAAAAATATATATATTTATACAGATGCACTTTTAATTGGAAGAATTTTAAATTATAAAAATATAAAATATCATTTAATTGAAGATGGGACAGATTGCTTCATTAATAATCAAAGTTTATTGAAAAAAAATTTGAAGTCTATTTTCAAAAAATATGTTTTAGGAATTAATAGTTTAGGCGAATCTAAAAATATTATTGATATTGAAGTAAATAATAAAAAGGGAGTATGTATTAAAAATAAAAATATTATTGAAGTTTCAAAAGAAGAATTGTTTAAAGATATTAATTTAAAGGATCAAAAAATTTTAAAAAATATTTTTATGGAAAATGTTGATATAAAAAAATTAAATCATAAAACAATGATTATAACTCAACCACTATCAGAAGATAATATATTACAAGATGAACAAATGAAAATTACTTTGTATAAGAACATTATAAATGAATATTGTAAAAATGAAGAGGTAATTATTAAAACTCATCCATTGGAAAAAACAAATTATAAAATATTAAAAAATATTCATACAATTTCAGAGAATTTTCCTTTAGAAATATTAAATTTATATAGTAATATTCATTTAAAGAAAATAATTACTGTTTCTTCAACTTCTATTCATTTAATTAATAATTGTGATGAAAAAATATTTTTGGGATGGAATTATTTGGAAAAATTTAAGAAGGTGTATAATGAAAAAAAATGATAAAGTTTTAAAAGCAGGAATATGGTATACTATTTCTAATTTTTTAGTAAAAGGGATTGCCTTTTTGGTTATGCCCATTTTTACGAGAATCATGACATCTTCAGATGTAGGATATTTTTCAAATATTATGGCTTGGTTTAATATACTTGCAATTATAACAACATTTGAAATATACTCTTCAGTTTCTATTGCAAGATTTGATTATAAAAAAGAAATTGATTCTTATATTTCTTCATCCTTGTTTTTAGGAACTCTTATCACGATATTTTTTTATCTTATTGTATTAATATTTCACTCATTTTTTGAAAATTTATTTATGATCGATTTTTTATCTTTAAACATAATTTTTATATATTTATTAGTTTATCCAGCTATTCAAATGTTTCAAATTCGTAACCAAATTAAATATGATTACATCCCAACGGTTATAGTTTCTGTATTAAATAGTCTTTTAACAAGTATTATTTCAATTATTCTTACACTAACATTTACAAATGCTTTACAAGGTAGAGTAATTGGTTATTTTATACCATCGATAGTAATTTGTTTAGTGATATATATTTATTTAATGAACAAAGGGAAATCTATTTCTCCAAAATATTGGAAATATTGTTTAAAAATATCATTTCCTTTAATTTGGCATTTACTCGCTGGATATTTACTTAGCAGTATGGATAGAATTATGATTATACATTTAGATGGCCCTGAGGCCAATGCTTTTTATACAGTTGCTTCTACAATCTCTGTAGTTGTAAATATTTTATGGAATTCGATGAATAATGCTTGGGCTCCATGGGCATATGAAAAAATGGATGAAAAAAATTATAAAATTTTAAAGGAAAATTCTAAAAGTTATACAATATTTTTTTTGTTTTTCGTAAACGTTTTTATGTTAATTACTCCAGAATTACTACTAATTATGGGAGGAAAACATTATCTTGAATCAAAATTTGTTATGCCACCAGTTATGATAGGTTATATTTTTCAATTTTTATATTCTTTTTATGTCAACATTGAGTTTTATCATAAAAAACAACGGAATATTGCTATTGGTACAATTATCGCATGTATAATTAACGGTATTTTAAATTTAATATTCATACCTATATTTGGTTACATTGCTGCAGCTTATACTACATTGATAGGGTACTTTTCATTATTTTTGATTCACTTCTATTTAGTAAAGCGGTTAAATTGCACTTCATGGTATGATACTAAATTTTTTATGAAAGTTGTTGCTTTTTCACTAATTAGTTTAATTTTTTATAATTTCCTATATTATTTCGATATTTTACGTTATATATTTATTGTTTTTATATCAATTTTTATTTTAAGGTTTCTCATTAAGAAAAAAGATGTTATAATAACAATGATTAGATCAAAATCATTTCATGATTTTAAAAAAATATTTAATTAAAAGAAAGAGGAAAACATATGAAAATTTTAGCAGTAATACCAGCACGCTCTGGATCAAAAGGAATCCCTAATAAGAATATACGAATTATTGGATCTAAGCCATTAATATATTATTCTATTAAGAATGCTTTAAGCTCTAAATATATTACTGATGTTTTTGTAACAACTGATTCTGATTCAGTAAGAATTATTGCAGAGCAAATGGGTGCCCAAGTTATAATAAGAAGTAAAGATCTTTGTGGAGATAATGTTACTCTTGATGCAGTTGTTTATAATGCCATTCCCAAAAATAGCAATTATGATTATGTAATTACGATGCAACCAACTTCACCAACTTTAAAAGTGGAAACGTTAGATAAAGCAATAGAGTATGCAATAGAAAAAAAGTTGGATACATTAATATCAGCAATAAATAAACCACATCTTTCATGGAGAGAAGAAAATGGAAAAAAGGTTCCAAATTATAAAGAAAGACTTAATCGACAATATTTACCACCTTGTTATTTGGAAACAGGTGCATTTGTGATTTCAAAAGCAAGTATTATAACAGAAAAAACTAGAATAGGAAGTACAGTTGATGTTTATGAGCTTTCTGAAGAAGAAAGCCAAGATGTGGATACTTTTAATGATCTAAATAGTGTTGCTATGTCTTTAAATGCTCAAAAAGTTGCAATATACGTTAATGGAAATAATAAAAGAGGATTAGGACATATTTATCGTGCATTGGAGATAGCAGATGAATTCTATTCTAAGCCTGATATATACTTTGATATTAATCAAACAAATCAAAATATTTTTGGAGAAACAACACATTCTTTAATTCCTGTAAATGGAATTACAGAATTGTTTGAAAAATGTAAAGAAAAGCAATATGATATATTTATTAATGATATATTATCTACCTCAATAGATTATATGATATCTTTGAAAAATATTTTGCCAAATGCAAAAATTATAAATTTTGAAGACGATGGTGAAGGGGCTTTAAAAGCAGATTTAGTTTTTAATGCTTTGTATTCTAATACTGATTTAAAAAATGTAAAAGCAGGTGAAAAATATTATATTTCGGGAAAAACTTTTATGTTTTATGATCCAATTAAAATTAAAGAAAAAGTTGAAACTGTATTTATTTCATTTGGTGGGGCTGATCCGCAAAATTATACAGATAGACTTTTAAATATAATATGTAAACCAGATTATTCAAAATATCAGTTTATTGTAGTTATAGGAAAAGCTAAAGAAAATGTAGATACTTTATTAGAATATAATAAGTATGAGAATATTGAAGTATTATTTAACATTTCAAATATGCCAGAATTGATGAGTAAGTGTGATATAGCATTATCTTCACGCGGAAGAACAGGATATGAATTAGCGATGTTGGGAATTCCAACTATCGCAATGGCACAAAATACACGTGAGGAAAAGCACGGTTTTGTTTGTGAAGATAATGGCTTTACATACATAGGTTTAAATCCTGATGATGATATAATTGAAGAAAATTTAAAAATGTATTTAAAATCTAAAAAAAGTGTTAGAGAGCATTACCAAAATATTATGTTAAGTCATGATTTAAGAAATGGTAGAAAAAGAGTTATGGGATTAATTCATAGTCTATAAAGGAGGAAAGAAAAATGAAAAAACCATATTTAATAGCAGAAATGGGAGTAAATTTTTATGATACTGCTAAAGAATTAAATATTACTCCACTTGAAGCCGCCAAATTATATATTGACAAAGCGGCTGAGGCACATATTGATTGTGCTAAATTTCAATCATATAAAGCTAATACAATTGTATCGAAAAATTCACCAGCATATTGGGATACATCAAAAGAACCAACAAAAACCCAACATGAGTTATTTTTAAAATTTGATCATTTTGGTAAAGAAGAATATCAGGAATTATGTGATTATACACATGCTAAAGGAATGGACTTTACATCAACACCGTTTGATTATGAATCAGCAGACTATCTGTATGATATGGTAGATTTTTATAAAATTTCATCTTCAGATTTAACAAATATTCCTTTTATTAAACATATTGGAAAAAAAGGTAAGCCTGTATATATTTCCACTGGCGCGGCATATTTATCTGAAGTTGATGAAGCTGTACGTGCTTTAAAAGAAGTGGGATGTAAAGATATTGTTTTATTTCATTGTGTTTTGTCTTATCCAACTGAACCGAAAAATGCTAATTTGAATATAATTCAAACGTTAAAGAAAGTTTTTCCAGATGTACGTGTTGGATTTAGTGATCATGTAGCACCAGATGATACAATGATGACTTTGGCTACAGCATATTTATTAGGTGCAGAAGTAATAGAAAAACATTTTACATTGAATAAAACTTTAACTGGAAATGATCACTACCATGCTGGTGACCCAGAAGATTTTAAAAAAGCAATTCGTAATTTTGAATGGATAGATCAAATCGTTGGTAATCCAGAAAAAACAGTATTAGAATGTGAGATAGTTCCAAGAAGAGAAGCAAGAAGGTCACTTGTTTTAACAAGAAATATGAAAAAAGGAGAAATAATAAAAGAAA
Organism: uncultured Bacilli bacterium; assembly: GCA_947626215.1. Taxonomy (GTDB): domain Bacteria; phylum Bacillota_I; class Bacilli_A; order RF39; family UBA660; genus Ventrenecus. Next base: position 13,670 of record CANQRJ010000007.1, on the reverse strand, counting down.
CCGATTTAATGCCTAAAAGACCCGGAACTGGAATATCTCCTAAATATTGTGATATTGTAATTGGTAGAGAAATAAAAGAAGATTTAAAAGAAGATACTATTTTAACTTGGGATATGATTTAAAAAATATAGATTTAATATGTCTATAAGTTTTTGAAAAATATGTTTAAAAAATTTTAGTAATATGAAAATATTGTAATATTTTTTACGGTAAGACTACTTTCTTAATTCATAAAAAAATAATGGAGGCTTTAACTATGAATATTAATTTTAAAGGTCAAGAAATGTATGACCTTGCAAATCGAATTTTTCCAAAATTTAGAAGTATTACAGGTAATGGAGTTAGGGAAACATTAAATATTTTACAAGAATATTTAGCTAAAGAAGATATAAGTTTTAAGATTCACGAAGTACCTACCGGAACAAAAGTATTTGATTGGACAATTCCAAAGGAATGGGTCATTAAAGATGCATATATTGAAGATAGTAAGGGTAAAAAAATTATTGATATAAAAAACAATAATCTTCATGTCATGGGCTATTCCACTCCTATAGATAAATGGGTAGAACTTGATGAATTAAAAGAACATATTTTTACTTTGCCAGAACAACCTGATGTTATTCCATATGTTACTTCTTATTATAAAGAAAGATATGGTTTTTGTATGAGCGATACATTGTTATCTTCTTTACCTAATGGTAAATATCATATGGTTATTGATAGCAAATTAATTGATGGAAGTCTTACCTATGCAGAAGTAGTAATCCCTGGAGAAACAGACGAAGAGATAATGATAACAAGTTATATTTGTCATCCTTCAATGGCAAATAATGAATGCTCAGGTCCAGTAGTATTGACTGAATTAATACGCTATGTAAAGAACATCAAAAAAAGAAGATATACATATCGATTTGTATTAAATCCTGAAACTATTGGAGCGATAACTTATTTAAGTCAAAATTTAGAACATTTGAAAAATCATCTTGTTGCTGGAATAGTTTTATCCTGTGTAGGTGATGATAGGGCATATTCCATTATAGAATCACGTTATGCTAATACCATTGCAGATAAATCTTTAAAAAGTATTTTAAATGCAAAAAAATCTTATACAACATATTCATATTTAAATAGAGGATCTGATGAAAGACAATATAATGCTCCTGGAATTGATCTTCCTGTAGTGGGATTTTGTAGAACAAAATATGGAGAGTTTCCCGAGTATCATACTTCTGCCGATAATATGGGGCTAATATCACCCACAGGATTGCAAGGATCTTATGAGACAATGGTTTTATGGATAGAATGTATGGAAAATAATGCAAAATATAAAATGCAAGTACTTGGTGAACCGCAATTAGGGAAAAGAGGTTTGTATCCTACAATAAGTAGAAAAGGAAGTTCTAACGAAGTAGCTATCATGATGAATTTAATTGCCTACTCTGACGGAAAAAATGATTTATTTGATATTAGCAATATTATAGGTGTAGCACCTTATGAATTAATACCAGTTATAAATAAACTCATTGAAAATAATTTAATTAGGAGATAAATATGCTATGTTTGAAGAAGTAAAAGGAAGCTTAAAAGTTGCTTTGAATAAATTACAAATTAAAGAAGGTGATATTTTATATATATCTTCTGATATAAAAACTTTATTATTTAATTTAGTGGAAAAGTATAATATTAAAACGCAAAATGAAAGAAATAAAGTATTGAATTCTTTTATTGATGAATTGCAAAACATTGTAGGTAAAGAAGGCACATTATTATTTCCCGTGTTTTCTTGGGCTTGGTGTAAAGAAAAAATTTTTGATATAAAAAATACCAAAGGTGAAGTTGGATCTTTATCAAATTGGATACTTTTTAACAGAAAAGATTTTATTAGAACAAGGCATCCAATTTATTCTTTTATGGTTTGGGGGGGGGGTTCTGAGCATTTAAAAAATATGGATAATCAAGATGCTTGGAGTCATTCATCACCATTTTATTATCTTCAAACCCATAATGCAAAACAGTTATTATTTAATATTGAGGCATATCAAGGATTAACTTTTAGCCATTATGTTGAACAGGAAGTTAAAGTACCATATCGTCATCCTAAATATTTTTTTGGAAAATACATTGATGAAAATGGAAATAGTGAATACCGAATGTATTCTATGTATGTTCGGGATACAGATGAATTCAAAGTTAAATGCAATATTCATAACAATTGGCTTATTGAAAATAAAGTTGCATTAAGAGTCAAATGGGAAAATAATTTGTTGACAGTTGTCGATTTGCAAAAAAGTTATTTTATAATTCGTAAAGATATATTGGAAAATAACGGAGAAAACACTTTATTATTTGAAAATTATAATCTTGATTGGAACAAAAAATCGACAGTTCCTTTTGAAATAAATTTTAAATAGCAAAAAAAGAATGATTTAGATATGAATGAATTTTGAATTCTATATGTCTAAAAGATCGGCATTATATAAATCTGTGATAATATTTGTATCAGTAATTATTATTTTCTCTGTTATATTCATAAGCAGTCACTCCTAGTAATTCACAAGCCTTATTAAGTGATATAATTTGGCTATTTTCTAATTTATAGATCATTTTTTTAAATTGGTAAGTACTTTCAGGTGCCAAAAGAACAGGTTCCTTTTTTTTAACATAATTTTTATTTAAATAAATACTTAAATTTTTATAAGTATACTGAGATATAATATTTAAATCTTTTAATCGATATATAATGGTGGCAATACTCACTTTATATTCATATTTAAATGCAATAAGTTCATAAAAACTAATATTATTTCTATAAGAACCAAATTCACGTATCACTGCTTCTTTTGGCATTAAAAGACTACTAGCAAATCGATTACATAGTTTTTCTTCATCTAAATCATTACTTATATTTAAAAGAAGATGTCCTAGTTCATGAGCAATGGTAAATCTTTGTCTTGCACCATCTTGAATACCATCTAAAAGTACAATGATAGGAATACCATTTACATATTCGCTTAAACCATCAAAATCATTGAAACGCTCATCAGGATTTTGAATTTGAATAATAAGAATTCCTAAATTTTCTAAAGTATTTATTAAATCTGATAAAGGTTGAATTAAAGAGTAATTAATTTTTTCTCGAAATTTTATTGCCACGTTTTCAGCATCTTCTATAGCATTACATTTATATGGTTTTAAATGAATAGAATTTTCATTATAATTATTTATACTAATCACTTCTAAATAATTAGAAACTTCTTTTTGAATTAATGATTTTAATAAATCTAAATTTTTTCCTTTTAATCGTTTTCTTTTTCTAAATGAAGTAAACTTCATTTGTATAGGTTGATACTTTTTTAAAAATTCTATAGCTTTTACTTGATATGCATTTGCAAATTCTATTAATTTTTTTGAATCAGGAATAATTTGTCCTTTTTCATATTTAGAAATAGCAGTAGTAGACATATTCATTAATTTTCCAACATCATTTAATGATAAATTTTTTAATAATCTAATTCTTTTTAAATTTTCTCCAATTTCATTCATAAAATAAGTTCCTTTCTTGGTTTAAATTTTATCATAAAAAAGTAGAAATGTAAACTAAACACTTAAATTAGAAATTTTAGAAGTTTACATTGAGAAAAATTTTATCATGTTTTTCCTATTTTTTTTATAAAAATAGTGTATAATAATAAGAGTGGTGATGGATTGTGACAAAAAAATCAAAAAAGAAAAAATTATTAATATTTAGTCGAATCATATGGGTATTATCAATATGCATTATGGCCTTATTATCTTATTTTATTTATAAAGCAAATGTCATGCCTTTTAAATATTTTTTAATGATTATTATTATTTTCATTTTATTATTAGCCATTCATGGTTTATTAATTATGAAAAGAAGAACGAAGAAAATTATTTTAATAGTCTTAAATATTTGTACCATATTATTTATGGGAGTGGAAATTTTTGCAATCTTAAAAATTAATGATACTTTAGACTTTTTAAATAAAATATATGCCAAGTATGAAATTAACATTTATAATATTGTTGTGAATAGTGAGTCTTCATATCAAAGTTTAGACGATATAAAAGAGAAAACTGTTTATACAGTTCAGGATACTGATAATTTAGATTTATTTGAAGAAAATATTCGTACAAAGTTAAGTGGTGCGATTGAATATCAAGAAAATATTGTTTCATTATTATCAAAAATAAAAAAAGATAAAGAAATGATTGTTGTAGTAAATTCTGGAAATTACGATGCAATGGTTGAAAATGACAAAGACTTTGAAAAAAGTGTGCGCGTGATTGATACGATAGAAGTAAAAACAGAAATTGAAGTAAAAGACAATAAATTAAATGTAACGAAAGATCCATTTGTGGTATATTTAAGTGGAATTGATACACGTACGAATTACTTACCATCTAGAAGTTTAAGCGATGTGAATATGATTATAGCAGTAAATCCAAAAGCAAAAAAGATTTTACTTGTTCATATTCCAAGAGATTATTATGTTCAAATTCATGGAACAACAGGTTATCGTGATAAATTAACTCATGCGGGAACCATTGGTGGAGTAGAGCTTTCGATGGCAACGATTGAAGATTTACTAGAAATTGAGATTCCATATTATGTAAGAGTAAACTTTAATTCTGTAGTAAATTTAGTAGATGCAATTGGTGGAATCAATATTTATTCCGATGTAAATTATTCCTTTAAATGTTGGACAGACTCTGGATGTACATTTACTCCTGGTTATAACCCAGTAGGTGGAAGATGTGCCCTTGCTTTTGCAAGAGAACGTTATGCTTATGATACTGGGGATCGTCATCGTGGAGAAAATCAAGAACAAGTCATGCAGTTAATTGTAAATAAAGTTACAAGTTCTACGGCTCTTATTACAAATTATAATGATATTTTAAATGCTCTAGAAGGCACGTTCCAAACAAGCATGTCAATGGAAGATATTACAAGTTTAATTAAAATGCAAATTGATGATATGGCATCATGGACTTTTGAAACGGCTAATGTAGACGGAACAGGACAAATGTTACCTACGTATAGTTACCCAAATCAAAATCTATATGTAATGGAACCTAAAATGGAAACTGTCACCGCGGCAGTTCAAAAATTAAATGAAGTATTGGAGACACCAGATGAATAAAAGGAAAATCTTATCATGGGTCCTTTTTCTAGGATGGCTCTTGATGATTTTCTTTTTTTCTTCTCAAAATGGCGAAGAAAGTGGAAATTTATCTAATGGAATACTATTGTTTATTGAAAAAGTTACCCATGTACCGTTAACAAATGAAATTGCAAGTTTTATCATAAGAAAATGTGCTCATTTTACAGAATATATGGTTTTAGGAATTTTAACGATTCAATTATATTCAGAGTACTACCCAGTGAATAAAAAATATTTCTTTTTAGCTCTTTTATTTTGTACTGTTTATGCGATATCTGATGAAATTCATCAATTATTTATCGAAAATAGAGCAGGAAATATTTACGATGTGACTATTGATTCTTTAGGAAGTATGTTTGGAATGGTCCTTTTTTGTCTTAGAAGAAACCTAAAAAAGAAAGTTTCTAGATAATCTAGTGGGGAGATCATAGAAATATTATCTTCTTTTTTTGTTATATAATAAAATGAATATATTAATTGTTTAAACATTGAAAATGTTTAGTAAATATTAAAATTCTGAAAATTATTTATATATGCAGAAGTAAATTTTATTGTTATAATCAATATGTAATTGATTCCGATATATTTAGTATATCGGAGGAGAGAAAGAGCTTATGTTCTTTTTTTCGTTTAACATCTTAAATATTTTATTTTACAAACGAAATAGATTGGAGTATAATTTATCTTAAGAGAAAGAGGTTAGTGTTATGAAAAAAAGTTTTTTAAAAATGTTTATTATTGCATTTTCTTTTTTTGGATTTATAGCCACTACAAATGCCAAAAAAGATTACGAAGCAATTCTAAACCAATTAGCACCTAATGGAATCATTAACATAACAGGGGTGAAACCCGATACAACGAGTTTGCCTTTGGCAGACGGTGCTGAGCGCCCAGAGGATGTTTTAAATATGATCATGTCTCTTTTAATTAAAGAACATGCAAATAATATAGGATTAGATATTAAAGATACTTGGGCAGAATCTTTATCTATAAGTTGTACAGAAACTACTCAGTGTACAGTAAATGTTGTGACGAAAGAACAGTATACTACGGAAAGTGGACTTCCTGGATTAGGAGTGGATAAAATAGAAGCATCAAAAGAAGTAACAATCAAATATACAGATCCAGATCCTTATTTAGTGAGTGATGCAAGGGATTTAATGTTGCAAATTAAAAAAAGTGATAAATATAAATTAAATAAATATGATTATATTGCATATGGACTTACGGTATTAAATTATGATTATAATATCTATAAAAATAATTATATTAGTGATTTTGCGCGTCTCCATTATGTTGCCGAAATAAATGACTTATTAGACGGAAGAAACTATCAATTAAGGTTTATTGGGCCTTCTGGAAATACTCCATGGGCAAACTATGGAAATGGTTATACGGTCCTTTATTACAAAAATATGCCACTTGCATATGGAGGAGTTACTGCAATTACATTAAGAAGAGTCATATATATACCAAGTGATACAAACAATAATTCAGAATCTTATATTGCAGCAGCAAAAAAAGTGATTGATGATTATATTCCAAACAATAAAATTACTGTAAGATTAATTACTGGAGAAGAATTGCAAAATGAAAATGTTGATACCATATTACAAGAATTAGAAATTGATAAAAAAGATACAGATGGAAACATTTATATTTTAGAAGAAAATGGAGAATATATTGGTTGGTATATACTAGCTAAAGAAATAGATAATAATAAAAGTAAAAAACCAGAATTTAATAAAAAAGATTATGATTCAAAAGTGAATGTAAAATCTAGTGATGGATCTATTTCATTAGATTCAAAATTACAAGTAGAAGAAATTAAAGATGGTTCAGAAAAATATCAAGAAATAGAAGAGTCTATTGAAAAAGAAAATTTCCAAGCCTTTGATATTAGCTTATATTCTGATGGACTTGCAAAAAGTATTAAAGTATCAGAAAATGGAACATTTGAGGTATCTCTTCCTGTAGAAGATGTTTTAAAAAATAAAAATTTAGTCGTTTATTATATAAAAGATGATGGAACTATTGAAGAACATCCTGTTACATTAGATGAAGAAGGAAACGCAGTCTTTGAAACAAATCATTTTAGTACTTATATTTTAACTGATAAAGAAAAAGATGAGGAAGTACCTCAAACAGTAGATTCTATTTACACGATGATTTCTTTCTTTATAATAGGACTTACTGGATGCATTGGACTTACATTATATAGAAAATTAAACTAAATAGTCTTTGATGAGACTATTTTTTTTATATATTAATTGAAATTGATTTCATTGTATGTTAAAAACAAATTTACATATAATATTATAGAAATGCTTGATTTTTATTAAAAAATAAGATAATATAAGCTTTAAAATATTTAAAAAAACAAAAAAAATGTTTTTTTAATAAAATTGTGATATAATTAAAATAGAAAGAGTAGGGAAAAATGAAATTATTGAAAGTCACTGCAAATCATTTTAAGTTATGTGAAGATAACTTTACGATATCTTTTATTCCAATTGGAAATAAAACAGTTGCCGATAAAGAATTCGAATTACAGGAAATTGATGATAACTTATTCGTTTTTAATACCATAGGGATAATTGGAAAAAATGCATCTGGTAAAACTACGACAGTTGATCTATTATCCGTAATATATGACATTTTTTCAAATTATAGAATTACGAATTCTATAAATGTTTTTAAGTTTATGGATAAAACAATAAATCTAGATATTACATTTTATCATGAAGGAGCTATTTATCGATATTTAACAGATTTATATAAAAATATAAACTCTGTAGAAAATAATTCTATATTTTTTAAAAATGAAAAATTATATAAAAGAGAATACAAAAAATCTCATATAAAAGAATTATTTGATTATGAAAAATTTGAAGAAGTTTCATTAGATATAAAATTACCAGAAGATACTTCTATTATATACTTATTGTTAAAAAGGATTTTACCTAGAGGTATCTATTGTTCTAGTGAAGATTATATGTACCGATATTATGCCGAATCATTCAATGTATATAAACTTTTAAATGAAAATTTAACTATTATTACTTCTTTATTAAAAATGTTTGATGAACATTTAGAAAATATCAAAATGCTAAATGAAAATAAATATAAAATTATTTATACCGATGGTTTAACAAAAGAAGTTTCTAATTCTGAACTATATAAAATTTTATCGAGTGGAACAACAAAAGGTTTTGGATTATATACTTTTGTAGTATATTCTCTAAAGACAGGATCCGATTTAATTATCGATGAAATTGAGAATCATTTTCATAAAACATTAGTAGAAAATTTGGTAAATTTATATAAAGACAAATCAGTAAATAAAAATCATGCTACATTAATTTTTACAACCCATTACTGTGAAATTTTAGATATATTTAATAGAAGCGATAATATTTATATTAGTAAATATGATAAAGCAATTATTTTAGAAAACATGCATAAAGACTATAAACTAAGAACAGAATTATCTAAAAGCAATAAGTTTTATCAAAATGAATTTAATACAAATGTAAGTTATGATGCCTTAATGAATTTTAAAAAGGAATTAATGAAATGAGAATAAAATGAAGAAATATTATTAAATTTCCTTAATAGTCTTTGATGAGACTATTTTTTTAAATTTTAAAACAAAAAACATATTTTTAGGAGAAAATTTCTCTTAGAAGTTGCATTTTTTTAGAAAAATGAATATAATATTAACTGAAAGAGGTGATTTAAAATGTTATTACAATTTAAAGTAAAAAATTTTAAATCTTTTTATGATGAAAATGTTTTGGATTTTGTTGCAACTCAAGAGAAAAGACATATTGAGACAACTTTTGAAAAAAATGGTTATCATGTTTTACCTATTCTTGCTATTCATGGAGCAAATGCTTCAGGAAAAACAAGTATTCTTGAGGCATTAAATGATATGTTTTATTTCATTCGTAATTCTTATAAAATGGACGTAAATGAGTTATTTCCGACTAAACCATATGCTTTTAGTAAAAAAACTTTGAAAGAAAATAGTGAATTTGAAATATCTTTATGTATAAACGATTATGAATATCGTTATGGATTTTCTATTAATGAAGAATCAATTGAAGAAGAATGGTTATATCAAAAGAAATTCTCTTTCAAAACAAAAGCTTCTCAAAAAATTGTATTTGAAAGATTTCGTGATGAAGTAACTTTTGGTTCTTTTTTTCAAAAATATCAAAAAATTTGGGAACTTTTTAAAAATGTAAATGAAAAAAAACTTTTTATTTTAAGTAGTATTGCTTTAAAAGAAGAAGATGGAATTTTTAGAAATATCTATGACTATATATCTAATTGTAGTGTAAAAATAGAAAGGTACTTTAATCGAAATAGAAGTATAAATATTTTAAATCAAAATGGTGTTTTATATCAAAAATTTCGAAAAATATTAAATGAATTTGATCCTTCTTTAAATGGAATAGAAATAAAAAAGCAAGAAGATGAAAACAATAAAAATTATTATTTAATTTATGGAAAACATCAAAATATAGATAACGAAGATTCTACAGTCTTAATTCCATTAGAGCAAGAATCTGAAGGAACAATTAAAATATTTAATATTTTACCCAATATTTTATATAATTTAGAAAATGGTGGAGTAATGTGTATTGATGAATTAGACGTTCAACTACATCCTTTATTATTTCGAAAAATTGTATTGATGTATCAAGATAAAAAAATAAATAAGAAAAACGCTCAATTAATATTTACTACTCATTCTACATTTCTTTTGAACAGTGAAACTTTAAGAAGAGATGAAATCTATTTAGTTGAAAAAAACAAGCAAGGAAAATCAAATTTATATTCATTATCAGAATTTAAAAATTTAAGAGTAGATGCAGATTATGAAAAAAAATATTTAACAGGACAATTTGGAGCTATTCCTTTTCAAGATAAGTAGGTGTTTAATTAACAATGAGTAATGATAAAATTTTTAAAAAAAGAAGAGTAGAGAGGGAAGAAAGAAAAATAAATGTAAGAAAACAAAAATCAAATTATTGGTTAATTGCTTGTGAAGGAGAAAAAACAGAAGTCAATTATTTTAAAAAAGCAATTCATTTTGTAAACTCTAATATAGATCCAAAATATGAACTAAAAGTTAAAATCATTGGTTTTGGAATGAATACCATATCTTTAGTAGAAAAAACGGAAGATTTATTAAATAAATTAGATTCTTATTTGAATGGTGTTATTCCATATGGAAAAGTATTTGTAGTTTTTGATAAAGATAGTTTTGAAGATAAAAAATTTGATGAAGCAGTAAATCTTTGTTATCAAAGAGGTTATGTTCCTTTATGGTCAAATGAAGCAATAGAATATTGGTTTTTATTGCATTTTTATTATATCGATTCAGTCATTGATAGAAAAGAATATATTTTAAAATTAAATGATTATTTTAAAAAAAATGGAATTATGGAACATTATAAGAAAAATGATGAAAATATTTTTGAAAAATTATATAAAACAGGATCTTTAGAAAATGCAATAAAGTTTGCCAAAAGAAGACATTCAGAATGTAAGAATTTACCACCTTCATTATCTAAAAGTTGCACGATGGTTTATCAACTATTTGAAGAAATTAAATTAAGAGTAGAAGAATTAAAATAATCTTTCATTGAATTATTGAAATGAAACGAAATAGTCTTTTGATAAGGCTATTTTTTTAATTGACTAACATTTTAAAACTCGTTATAATTATTTTAAGTAAATTGTTAGGAGTTGTAGTTACATGGTATTTAAATGTAAAATGTGTGGTGGAGATATCGAGCCTATAGAAAATACTCTTACTGGAAAATGTCTCTATTGCAAAAGTGTTATGACATTACCCAATTTAAATGATGAAAGAATTGTAAATTTATATAATCGTGCGAATGATTTAAGATTAAATAATGAATTTGATAAAGCATATGGAGTCTATGAGACCATTTTAGAAATGGATAATAAACAAACAGAAGCCCATTGGGGACTTGTATTATGTAAATACGGAGTAGAATATGTCGATGATCCAAAAACGAAAAAGAAAGTTCCTACTTGTCATAGAACCATCATCAGTTCCATTTTGGAAGATAATGATTACAAATCGATATTAAAAGAATCTTATGGAGAGGCTTTAGAATTATATAAAGAAGAAGCTCAAAAAATTAATGAGATTCAAAAAGGAATATTAGAAATATCTAATAAAGAAGAGCCTTACGATATTTTTATTTGTTATAAAGAAACGGATGAAAAAGGAGATCGTACCAAAGATAGCGTGATAGCCGAAGATATCTACGATGCATTAACAAAAGAAGGATATAAAGTATTTTTTTCAAGAATTACATTAGAAGATAAATTAGGAACAGAGTTTGAGCCTTATATCTTTTCTGCTTTAATGAGTGCGAAAGTGATGCTTGTGGTAGGAACAAACACAGAAAACTTAGAATCCGTTTGGGTAAAAAATGAATGGAGTCGTTATTTAGAATTCATGAAGAAAGACCGTTCTAAAACTTTAATTCCAGTTTACAGTGGAATGGATGCCTATAAATTACCAGAAAGTTTTTCAACTCTTCAAGCACAAAATATGGATAAAGTAGGAGCCATGCAAGATTTAGTACGTGGTATTAAAAAAATATTAGATATTTCTGCTAAGAAAAATAACGTAGAAATGAATGAAGAGATGTTTCAAAAGTTTAAAGAAATGTTAGAAGAAGAAAAACAACAACAAAAAATTTTGAATGAAAAACTTTATGAAACAGTTGTATTAAAAGAAAAACCAAGTGTTTTCTTTATCATAAGTACTTTTGCAATCTCATTTTTCGTTGCTATATGGTTTTTAGCATCTGCTACAGAATTACATGTTCTCAATGGTATGGATGGACCTTATGCTCTTGTAAATAATACTTTTTTATATGATTATGTTCCTTTTCATTTTTTAGTTTGTTTAATCACATTGATTGCCTATTTCTTAGGATTTATAAATCGTAAAACCCATGTGTTTTCTAAATTCATGTATTTATTTAATCTTGTAATGGAAAGCATTTTCCTTATTATAGTTGGCGGTGCAGGGTATAGACCAACTCCATACTTTTATATATATTTTCTTTTGATGGGGCTTTTATTTATTTGGAATACAAAGTGGCGAATTACTCAAAGTACCTTAATGTTATCCAAAGAAGAGCAAGAAGAAAAATTAGAAAACAATAAAAAAATAACAGAAAACTTTAAAGAAAACAAGTTTTTTATCGTGCATCCAGTATTTTATGGAGTCGTAGCTCTTTTATTCCTTTTCGTATTCTGGTATTCCTTTGAACCTATTCCACCTCAAGAAAATTTTAGAGATACTTCTGTAGATCAAATCTTAATTTTAAATGAATATATCAATATTAGAGAAGATGCTAGTTTTCAAAGTGACCGCATCGGAAATGTATATAAAGATGAAATTTATACCGTATTAGATAAAGAAACTTCCTATGGTTATACATGGTATAAAATTGAAACGGCATTAGGTATAACAGGTTATGTCTGTGAAGGAGATGATACCGATAAATACATTGAATTTTTGCCAAAAAAGTAGAAAGAAGGAAAGAATATGGCATTATTTGAAATCATAAAAAAAGAAAAAGAGGATACAAATTTAATTTCAAAATATCCTAAAAATCGTTTTAATACAAGTTCTCAACTGATTGTGCATGAAGGACAAGAGGCTTTATTTTTTAAAGATGGAAAGGCTTTAGATTTATTTGGACCTGGAAGATATACCTTAACTACAGATAATATTCCTTTATTAAGAGTATTCTTAGAAATTCCTACAGGAGGAAAAAGTCCATTTCAATGTGAAGTTTATTTTATCAATAAAACAGAACAAAATTCAAAATGGGGAACCAGTAGTAAAATTGAATTTTTAGAACCAAAGTATCAATTTCCAATTCAAATCGGGGCTTGTGGAGAAATTCGTTTTCAAATTGAAGATTCTAGAAAATTTTTATTAAAATTAGTAGGTATTAAAAGTAATTTTAATGAAACGAATTTAGATGATTTTTTTCGTTCTTTTATCTTAGTGAAAGTAAAAACTTATATTGCTAAAATTATAACAGAAGAAAAAATTAGTATTTTTGAAATTGATCAACAATTAGAACATTTTAGTGAAGAATTAAAAGAAAAATTACAAGAAGAATTTGATGATTTTGGAATTCGTTTAACGAAGTTTTTAGTGACAACCATTGCAAAACCAGAGGAAGATAAACAATACTTAAGATTTAAAGAATTATATTTCAATCAATCAGTGGGACTTGCAGAAAAAGAACTAAGTCAAAAATTTAAATTAATTGAAGAAGAAACAAAAGCAAAAGGAGTAGTCATATCTTCTGCAGCAGAAGCAACCAAAAGAGCTCAAGAACACTATACCTATCAAGAAGAAAGAGGATTCGATATTGGAAGTAAAGTGGCTCAAAATGAAGCCGTGGG
>CANQRJ010000006.1 GCA_947626215.1 uncultured Bacilli bacterium | reverse complement strand
TCACTGCAAGTGCAAGTGGAACCAGTATAGTAGCAACCATAAATGGAGCAAGTGATAGTACAAGTAAAGTAAAAACGTATACCTTCAAATTAAGTAATGGAACCACCCAAACATCAACTACAAATAGTACAACATTTACTAATTTAAATAGAGGAACAAGTTATACAGTAACAGGAAGTGTCACAGATAATGCAGGAAATACATCAAATTCTACAACAAGTGGAGGTTTGCTTATACCATATCCTACACTTATAGAATATATAAAAAATACAGTCCCAAAAGTAACAAGCGGAAATGGACTTTATAATGATACACCAACTTTGTCAGGATGGACAACAACCGAATATCGATATGCAGGAGCTAGTCCAAGTAACTATGTTACATTTAATGGAGAAACATGGCGAATTATAGGTTTAGTAAATGTCAAAACAACAAGTGGAAAGATTGAACAAAGAGTAAAAATAATTAGAGAAGAATCTATAGGTAATTATAGTTGGGACTCTTCAAGCTCAAAAGTAAATTGGGGTGATGGAGTCAATGAATGGAGTCAGGCGGACATCATGAAACTCTTAAATCCTGGATATGAAACAAATCAAGATTTAGATAAGTCTGGAACAACAATTACTCTAAATAATAGTCTTTATTGGAAAGGCGAAAGTGGAAAATGTCATAAGGGTGCTAGTAATAATACATTTGATTGTGATTTTTCAGGTAAAGGTTTAAGTAAATCAGAGAGTTATATAGCAGATGATATTATATGGAATACTGGGTCTAATGGAAACAACGATTATCAAACCGGATTACCAAAACATTTTTATGAATGGGAAAGAAGTAGCAACAATGGAAAAATATGTAGTTCAGGATCTAGGTGTAATGATGAAGTGTCAAGAACGATCGAATGGAAAAGTAATGGAAATAAAAAAGCATTAGTAGGACTTATGTATCCAAGTGATTATGGATATGCAACAAATGGAGAAACAGATCGAAACAGTTGTTTAAATAGTGCAATATATAGTTGGAATACTAATTGTATAAATAATAACTGGATATCATCATCTTCCACAATTTTATGGACCATGACGCCTTATGCGGATTTTTACAATAAGTCCGCTGCAGGCTATGCGTTCTATGTGTCCAGGAAGGTTGGCAACAATCTTGCCGGTAATAGTTTTGATGTTCGCCCTGTCGTGTATCTAAAATCGAATGTAAGAGTAACTGGAGGAAATGGTTCTAGTGGATCACATTTTACTTTATCCTTATAAACTGATTATAATTCATTTTTAAATAGGGATTTCTCTCATTTTTAAAATGTAATTGCAATTTCTTTTTATTTATATTATAATTTATTTGGTATTATGTATAATATTTTATTTTTAGGTTAGAGAGGGTGGAACAAATGGTGGATGTAGTGGTAACCATTTATTATATTTTATTTGCATTATCTTTTATTTATTGTATGTATTTTGCAATTACTGGCTTATTTGGATTTAAAAACTATCATAAAAGTATGTTTGGTCGTCATAAACCAAAACATAAATTTGCTATTGTGATTCCTACTAGAAATGAAGAAGCTGTGATTGGAGCTTTAATTAAAAGTCTTCAAAAACAAAGATATCCTGAAAAGTTGTATGATATCTATGTGATACCTAATAATTGTACAGATAATACAGAAGGTGCCGCAAGAGAAGCAGGCGCGAATATTATTGATTGTAAAGTTAAGGTAAAAGTAAAAGCAGATGCGTTAAGTTATGCTTTTGAATATTTAAAAAAGAAAGATGAAGAAATTGATGCGTTTGTTATTTTTGATGCCGATAATTTAGTTCATCCTGATTTCCTTGCTAGAATGAATGATGCTTTATGTGAAGGTGTAGAAGTAGGTCAGTGTTTTCGTGATGCAAAAAATATGAATGATAACTGGATTACAGGATCTTATACTTTATTTTATTTCATTCAAAACTTTTTCTTTAATCGTGCTAGAATGAACTTCTCTGGTTCTGCTGCAATTAATGGAACTGGTTTTATGATTCGAAAAGATGTTTTAAAAGATGGATTTCATACGGTGACTTTGACAGAGGATTCTGAGTTTACAGGTCAATGTGCTTTAAGAGGAATTCAAGTTGCTTTTGTGGAAGACGCCATTACTTATGATGAACACCCTCAAAGTTTTTGGACGAGTTGGAAACAAAGAAAAAGATGGACGAGTGGGTGTCTTGCTTGTTTAAAAGTCTATGGTGGAAGATTATTTAAAACTTTCTTAAAGAAAGGAAATATTGCATCTTTTGATATGCTTATGATGTATACGGCTCCTCTTATGGTTGTTTTAGGATTTTTATTATCTGTCATTTTGTTCTTATTCCATATTTTTGATGTAGAGTTATTTGATTTCTTCTCTTATTTATATGCATCTGGAATCTTGTTCTTTATTGTTTTCTATATTGCCAATGTTGCAATGAATATTTTTGTAGTAAAATATAATCATAAAAGTGTTAAAAATATTTTATCAGGAGTTTTATTCTTTAGTTTGTTTATTGCTACATGGATACCTATTAATATTATTTGTTTATTTAAGAAAACAGAAACGTGGGAACCTATTAAGCATGATCGAAGTGACATTGATTTAGATCATTTAGTTAATTAGTAGATTTTGAATCTACTTTTTTTGTTATATCCTATGCAAAATGAAACATACTAAATTTGGGTGATTTTTTTGAAAAATGAAAGCATATGGATACAAAATATAGATTCTAATTCGTTTCCATCCTTAAATCAAGATATTGAAACTGATATTTTGATCATAGGTGGAGGTATTGCAGGCGCTTCTGTTCTTTATGAACTCAAAAATTGTAAGCAAAAACTTTGTCTTATTGATGCGAATCAAATAGGTTTTGGTGTGACCTCTAAATCGACTGCTAAAATTAGTTATTTACAAGGAATTGTTTATTCTAAAATTGAAAGTGAAGTAGGGAAATCCTACGCGGAAGCTTATTATAAAAGTCAACGTGATGCGATTCAAAGAATTAAAGAAATTATTTTGAAGGAACATATCGATTGTAATTTTGAAGAAGTTTCTTCTTATTTATATGAAACAAAGGAACATGAAAATAGTTTAAGAAAAGAATATGATTTTTTATATCAACAAAAGGCACCGATTCGTTTTTATCAAAATTGTATTGAGGCAAAAGATAATTATGTTTTTCATCCTTTAAAATATGTAAATTCTTTAATTCAAATTTGTAGTAAACAAAAAAATGTTCAAATTTATGAAAATACGAAAGCATTAAATATTGAATTTATGAATGATAAAATTATTTGTAAAGGAACGTCTTTTTCTATTGCTACTAAAAAAATTGTGCTAACTTGCCATTATCCTTTTTTTCTATTTCCTTTTTTCTTACCTATAAAATCTAGTATTGAAAGATCTTATTGTTTTGCAAAGAAAACAGATTGGAATTCTAAAAAAACGATGCTTACTACTTATCCTTCTATTTTTTCAAAAAGATTTTATCAAAATCAAGATGAGATTTATGAAATTGGTCTTGGAAAGTCTCATAAAATGTGTAATAGATTAAATTTTAAGAAAAATTTTGAAGAACTTATTTCTCATGAAAAAGTGGATTTTATTTGGTCGAATGAAGATATTATGACACCAGACTATATGCCGTATATTGGGGTACTTAAAGAAAACATTTTTTTAGCAACTGGGTTTAATACTTGGGGGATGACAAATGGGGCTTTATCTGGGATCCTTTTAAAGGATTTGATACTTAATAATGAAAATGAATATATTCCATATTTTTCTCCTAAAAGAAGTTTTAATTTAGCAAAACTTAAAGGAATGCCTAGTTCTCTTTTTCTAAATTTAAAAGGAATGGTTCAAAATAAAATATGGAAAGAAAAATCATGGTATCCTGATTCTTTAACTTTTTTAAAGAAAGATGGCGTTTCTTTAGCACTTTATAAAGATGATAAAGAACATATTGTTTCTACTACTTGTCCTCATATGGGATGTTCTTTAATTTTTAATGAAGTTGAAAAAACTTGGGATTGTCCTTGTCATGCTTCTCGATTCACAATAGATGGGAAATGGATTAAAGGACCTAGTAAAAGAAATATTGATATTTTATAGTAATTATCTATTAAAAAAACTAGATTTTTTTCCTTTTTTATGTTATTAGTTATTAAGGTGGTCTATTTGAAAAATATTTATTTTTCTACTTTGTATTACAAAACAATACCAGAAAATGACATTTATGATTTTATTCCTATACGTTCTTTAATAGGGTCTTATGATGAAAAAACAAAATGTTTTACTACTTATGATGGAAAAGTTTATTTTCTTCTTTCTGATTTTGATTTTTTAAATTCAGGAAAAAAATTTGCTATTCAAAATGTTCTTTCTTTAGAAGAATGTGAAAATGCTTTTAATGAAAAAAATGTGGAAAAACTTTTTTCTTTGTATCGGGAAACTTTTAAAAAAGTTTATTTTTTAGCTTTAAAAAAGGGTAAAGATTTTTTTACGGTTCGTTATCATGAATATATGTTACTTGTAGGTATTGGTCATTTGAAAAGTTTAGTTGAGATTCAAAATAAACAAAATTTTAAAAGAAATTTGGCTAAATATGGGATTTTAACTCATTCAAAAATAGAAAAAGAAAATAAAATAAAAAAGGAAGTGTAGTATGGATAAAGTTTATAAAACTATGTGGATTAGTTTTTTTACTAATGTTTTTTTATCTTTTCTTAAACTTATTTCTGGAATTATAGGAAAAAGTGGTGCTTTAATTGCAGATGGAATTCATTCTTTTAGTGATTTACTTACAGATTTAGTCGCGATGGTAGGAAGAAAATTGTCCAAGAAACCTGCAGATGAAAAACATCCATTTGGTCATGGAAAAATTGAATATGTGACAAGTATTTTTATTTCTATTGTCATTCTTTTTTTAGGTCTTTCAGTTATCTTAAGTTCTGTAAAAAAAGAGACGGTAGTTCCTTCTTATTTTGTAGCTATTGTAAGTTTTATTACGATTTTATTGAAGTATTTATTATCCTCTTATTTAATAAGAACTGGAAAAAAAGAACGGAATAATATTTTGCTTGCAAGTGGGTATGAAAGTAGAGCCGATGTATTAAGTTCGATTGTTGTTTTTGTGGCCGTTTTATTAATGCAATTATCAAGTATTTTTCCTATTTTAAAATATGCAGATGTTGTCGCGATGATTTTAGTTGGACTCCTTATTTTAAAAATAGGTTTTGAAATTTTAAAAGAAAATTTAAGTTCTATATTGGAAGAACAAGTAACGGATGAAACATATTTAAATGAATTAAAAAAAATTATTTTAAAAACTAAAGAAATTCATCATATTGATTATTTAAAGGTTTTAAAATATGGTTCTTATTTAAAAATTGAATTAGAAGTTAGTATGGATCCTTTTTTGTCTTTATTAAAAAGTCATCGACATATTCATGAATGTGAAAGTCATTTGAAAATTTGGGATGAAAAAATTAAATATGTGACGATTCATGTCAATCCAGATGAAACTTTTGAATTAAAAAAAGCAAAAAAAGAAAATTTTGAACAAATAAAGAAATATTGTTTAAAGATCGGTTTAAATGATAGAATCTCAAAAGAAGAAAAAGAAAAAAGAATAGAAAAAAATTTGAAAAAACATTTAAAAGATTATCAATTAATTTTAGTTCAAAATGAAGTGATTGGGATTTTGGGTGCTTATCAAAATGAAAATGAAGAATTACTTATAGATCAGATTTACATAGAAGAAAGATATCGTTACTGTGGAATTGGTTCTAAAGTCATTCAAAATTTTATTGAACAAAATAATGATAAAAAAATTGTTTTATGGATTTTAAAAAATAATAAAAGAGCTATTTCTTTTTATCAAAAGTTGAATTTTCAAGTTGAATTGGAAGAACAAAATCAAGTGAAAATGTATTATCAAGCATAAAAAAATTTACAAAGTGGTTAAGACGTGCTACAATACTTGTACAAAGGAGGATGTCCATGAAGATGTTTTTTAAAAGAGTGGGGGCTTATTTAATCGATTGGGTCATTATTACATGTTTAGTTTCTTTATTATCTTATTTACCTTTTTTAAATCCGAATCGTTTAGCTTACACAGAAAAATATCGAGAACTTGCTACGGCAGCAGAACAATACACGAATAATGAAATGAGTGTTGAAGATTATACTCGCGCTGCGATTCCAATAGAGTATGATTTGCAAAGGTTAAATGTTTATTACATTATCATTGATTTAGTATGTGTTCTTTCTTATTTTGGCGTTTTTCAATATTATTTTGAGGGGCAAACCATTGGTAAGAAAATATTAAAAATTAAAGTTGTAAATAAAGATGGAACAAAAATGAACCTTTTAAA
The DNA here is from genome assembly GCA_947626215.1 of uncultured Bacilli bacterium. Taxonomy (GTDB): domain Bacteria; phylum Bacillota_I; class Bacilli_A; order RF39; family UBA660; genus Ventrenecus. Next base: position 19,027 of record CANQRJ010000006.1, on the reverse strand, counting down.
TTCAATGATCCGTGCGGTTGTTTTAAATAATGTTGTTATTTCTATTGTTCTTCAAATTATCGTGTTTGTAATGAGTAGAGAAAATTATTATACGGTTTATAACAATGTAAATTTAATTGGATCTATTATACTTTATATGACTTTGTTTATGGTTTTAGTAAGATCGGATGGAAGAGGACTACATGATTTTGTTGCAAGTACAAAAGTTGTAGAAATAGAAATTCCAAAAGAAGAAGAAAATGTCATTGATATTGAACCTGTGAAAGAAGAAAAAAAGTCAAAAGAAAAAACAAAAAAATCTACAAAAACAAAAGAGAAAACTGTTAAGAAAGATTAGTTTTCTCTTTTTGTATTGTAATTTTTGAATTATAAAATTCTTTCATCATTAAGTAAAGATTATAATAATCTATAAAAGAACATATTTCTAAAGAAGAATGCATGGCAAGCTCGCTTAATCCAACATCTATAGAAGTGACACTTACATGTCTTAAAGATAAGCCACTTAATGTGGATCCACCTACTAAATCATTTTTGGCAGTGACTATTTGATATAAAATTTTCTTTTTATCACAAATATGCTTTAATAGACTTGAAAAGTAAGCATCTGTTGTTGAAGAAATTTCTCTTATTATAGCAAATCCTTTATGAAAATAAGCATTTCCTGTCTCGTCCATATATTCTTGATGATTCGGATGAACGGCGTGAGTATTATCGGAGCTAATAATGAAAGATTTTGATAGAGTAGAGGCAATATCTAGTTTTAGGGATCCGGCAATTCTTTTTAAAATATCTAGTAAAAAACTACTTTCTGCTCCTTCTTTTGTTAAACTTCCAATTTCTTCATTGTTAAATGTACAGAATACATTAATATTTGAAGACTCACTTTCTAAAAAACTTTCTAAAGAAGCAGAGACACTTGTAATGTTATCAATTCTTGGTGATAAAAGTAAATTGTTTTGTTCTCCAAAAAAAGTAGGTGTTTCGTTATTGTATAAAAAGAAATCATAATCTACAATCTCTTCATCATTAGCTAAAGTTATATTTTGTTTTAAAATTTTTTCCCAAGAAGAAGCATTTTTATTAATTGAAAATATGGGTTGTAAATCTGTTTGCATGTTTAAATCTAAATTAGAATTTGCTTTATCATTTTGATGAATAGCTACACTAGGTATTACGGCAATTGTTTTTTTTACATCTATGATCTTTTTTATAAAGCTATTTCCTTTTTTTATTATTACTCTTCCTGCTAATGATAAAGGATGATCTAACCAACCATAATTAAGAAGACCTCCATATGGCATGATGTTATATTTTAAATATCCTTCTTTGATGTATTCTCCTTTTGGTTTTAATAAAAGAGAAGGAGTATCTGCATGGGTTGTTATTATATGAAAAGATTCATATTTTTTTGGAATTTTAAATGCAATTAAAGAAGCATCATTTCTTGTTACAAAATAAGCGCCTTCTTTTAAATTCCATTCGTCCATTTCTTCTAATTCTACATAATCTAATTTTTTTAAAATTTCTTTTAGATATTTAATACATGTAAAAGCACAGGTGCTATGAGTGATCAAGTCTACTAAATTTTCTTTTAATTTTTCTTTTTCCATAATTATCACATTTTTAATATGAAAAAAAATCAAAAAAATATACAAAACTTTACAAATATTTGGAAATATATTTGACAATTATTCAATAATTTTATATACTAGTTGTAGTTGAAAGAGACGGAGGTTATGTTTTATGGATATAGTGCCAGGAAGTAGTGAAGGTTTTTGCGCAGGTACAGCGAATGTATGGCAAGTTGTAGGAATTGTATTATTAGTTTTTAAAATTGTAATTCCGATTTTGTTAATTATTTGGGGTATGTTAGATTTAGGAAAAGCAGTTATTGCATCTAAAGATGATGAAATTAAGAAAGCAGTTAAATCTTTAGCTATGAGAGCCGTAGCGGCAGTTGTTATTTTCTTTATTCCTACTATTGTAAGTGTAGTTATGGGAATGATTTCTAACTTTTCTGATTCTGGGGCAAAAGATGATTGGGAAGTATGTAGAGCATGTATTTCGAATCCAAATGATCCAGAATGTTCTAGATATGCAGAAGATGCTTGGTAAAATTGAAACTTATGACTAGTAATGTAAAATTACTAGTTTTTTTATGGAATTATTGATATAATGAATGAGAAAAGATGAGTTGATTTTATGAAAAAAATAAAATATATAATGATTTTTATACTTTTATTTATGATTTTTCCTTCTATTAGTTTTGCTTTAAGTGATGAAGAATCTGCTAATTATTTAAATCAAATAATTGAAGAAGTCATTGTAAATAATGAAACTTGGGAAGTGAAAGATGCAGGAAATAATAGATTTTCCATCAATGTTCCTGTTGCTTATACTACTGATTCGGTAAACGAGACAGAAACTCTTCAAAATGTCATTGATCGTTTAGTTTTATCAAAATCTAGTGTTACGTTATATGGTTATAATGATGAAGCTATGGAAAATATAACTTCTAGTGTAGGGTTTAATATAATAGAAGAAAATGGAAAAATTTCTTTAAATAATCTTAGTGTTGATTATGATAATTATAGGGGAATTCAAGAATCTAAAAAAATTAAGTATTCTATTATCAGTAAAATAGACGGTATTGCTTGGACTGGAAAAGAAGTAAAATTAGAAGAAACTTATACTCCTTCTATTCGTACTAAAGTTTATTCTACTAGTTGCGATAATCAAGAATTTAAATGTTTGATATGTAAATATGATTATAAAGGACTTTTTTCTTATTCTTATACTTATAGAATTATAGCCAATGGACTTGGTACGGCATCTGTAGAAATTGTGGAAGAAACAGGTCAAAAATATTTAAATTCGATTGAAAGTAAATTAAAAGTAGGAGATTTTTATAATAGTGGAAAAGATGATTTAGTTTGTCCTACTATTAAAGCTATTACTGAAGTAAATGAAAATAATGATAATATCGATGTTACATTATTAAAAAATAGTAATCAAGCAGGGGATAGTATTTCTCCTACTATTTTGGAGGATAATCATAAATCTTTTATAGATTCAGATCGTGAGTCTACCAATTTTATTTGTGATATTTATTCTAAGGATAGTCGAATTCCTATGATTCATGCAACTTTTGCAAATGGGGGAGTTACTTATTCTATTGAAAGTGATCGGTATCAACTCGATCATACATTTATCCAAAAAGATGAAATAAAAACTTTTGCAAAAGGTTGTAATCATACTTTTTATGTAAATTGTGATAATGATTCGGATACTTGTTTTATTTCTTTAACTAAATTACCTGGTTTTTCTGTTGCATCTGGAATGGATTCAACTTCAGATGAGATAGAACGAGATGAAAAATATGAAAATGCTCAAAATGGAAATGATGATTTCAAACCTGATCCATTATGTGGCGAAAATGGTGAAAATTGTGATATTTCTATTCAAGGAATATGTGGAGATCCTAAAGTGGCAAGGACTTTACAATTTTTAGGTTTTTTACTATTTATTGCTAAAATATTAGTACCTGCTATTATTATTATCATGGGTATAGTAAATTTAGTAAAAATAATTACATCTGGGAAAACGGATGATGCTCCTAAATATGTCAAAAATATTATTGCAAGAATTGTAATCGGAGTTGTGATTTTCATACTTCCTGGACTTATTAATTTCATATTTGATATTGCAAATGATGTAATTCATTCTGACTCAGATGTAGATGGATTTGAAAATTGTGTTACTTGTATTTTAAATCCTCAAGAATGTGAAATAGACAATTAATTGACTAGCAATGTAAAATTACTAGTTTTTTTATGGAATTGTTGATATAATAAGTGAGAAAAGACGAGTTGATTTTATGAAAAAAATAAAATATATATATTTTTTAATATTCGTATTTTGTTTCCCAATGTTTGTACAAGCAAAAGACGTTGAAATGACTTGTGATTATTTAGGAACTCGGAATACTTCTAGTGGGTCACAAAATATTGCCCTTCGTTGTGTTGTTTATGATAATTATTCTCATCAATGTTATTTAGAATTTGGAAAACAAGTTGCTTCTAATAATGGAAATAAAGAATCTATTTTAAATTGGACAGATAAAATAGGTGGTGATTTATCCGATGAATGGACTTCTAAAAAATATGTTGAAGATAATCATAAATGTTTACCATATATTATTTTTAATGGAGATTTTGTTTATAAATTATATGGTGCAGATACGGAAAAAAGAAAAAATGATATTTATAGTTATTTAAATAATGATGGTTACATTTTATCTTTATCTAAGGAATATATGTCAACAGATGGTGAAAATTCTTATCAGGGTAATGAGGAACCTGATTATAAAATTGATGATTCTACTAATATTAAAAGTATTTGTGCAATGCCAGAGTATCGAAAACCTATGAGATTTATTGGAATTATTGTTAATTTTCTTAAAATTATTATACCTATTCTTATTATTTTATTTGGAGCTCTTGATTTATATAAGGCTATGACTTCATCAAAGGATGATGGATGGAAAAAAGCTTTAAAATCTATTGCTATAAGAGTGATTGCAGGTGTGTTTATCTTTCTTTTACCTGGTATCATTCAAATGGTTTTAAATATGGTAAATGAATGGAGCGATTATGAAAATACTTGGTGTTGTTGTACAGATTGTTTATTAAATGGTGATTGTAATGTAAATTCTTGTAATAGTAAAACATGTCATATAGAAGGGACGGATTAAAAATGAAAAAGAAATTATTATGGTTAGCAGTTTTCTTTCTTCTTTTTATACCAAATGTTTTTGCAAAAAGTTATTATGTGATGGAAGATGGAAATTATATGTTGTGTGAGGATCCTGCTCCAGGGGTAGAAGCTAATTGCCGAATTGTAAGTAAAGGAGCCTCCGGATTAAGTATTAATACTAAAGATGAAGTGATTGTCTATGAATTTCAGGAGTATCATTACAATGAAGATTTACAGGAAGAATATGATAAATCATTAAATGGTACTTCTAGAATGTTTTATTATATGAAAGATGATAGATATGTTTTATGTAAAACTACTAATTCTTGTAAGACTTATACTTTTGAAAGATTAGGAGCATTAGGAGCTATTATTTCAAATAACAATCAAATTGTTTTAAATAATTCTGAAGGTCCTGGAGTAGAAGAAATTTATTATTATAATTCTAGTTATGAAAGTACTACGAATGATCAAACTCCTACTACTCCTTCTACTAATGAAAATAGTACTCCTTCTACTAAAGAAGAGAGCGTTCCTACTACAAATACATGTAGTAAATTAAAAGATCCTTTAAAGTTTATAGGTAGAATTGTTTTAGTTGTAAAAATACTTATTCCTATTATTATTATAGCCTTGGGAATTGTAGACTTTTTTAGAGCTATTATAGGTTCTAAAGATGATGAGATCAAAAAATCGGCAAGGTCATTATTATTCCGAATTATTTCTGGTGTTGTGATCTTCTTTATTCCTACTATTGTCAGTGTTGTGTTCTCGTTTATTGATGATTTTGCTCATATTAAAGGAGATTTTGATGCTTGTCAAAAATGTATATTTAGAGTTAATGATTGTAAGTAGGTGAAAAAATGAAAAAATATGTTTTATTTTTTATCATGGTTATGTGTATATTTCCACTTATGGGAAAAGCTATCACATGTTCAGATGAAGATATTGACACAGATCGTTATCAGTTTGAAAGATCTGTTACTGGAAATGTAGCACTTAATGTGGAAGAAAATTTTCCATCTTCACAATATACTACATCTTGTTGTAATCATAATGGTGTTTATACTTGTGACGTTTATAGTGTTATCGAAGAAGAGCAAAAGACTACTTCTGTCAATTATTGTAAAGGGCTTAAATCTACTTTTACAATTATTGGACACATTGTTTTTATTGCTAAAATATTGATTCCTATTCTTATTATTGGACTTGGAATGCTTGATTTTTTCCATGCCGTTATAGGATCTAAAGATGATGAAATCAAAAAATCTGTTAAATCTTTGATCTTTCGATGTATTTCTGGTGTTGTGATTTTTTTCTTACCTGCATTTATTGACTTGATTTTTAGTTGGGTGAATGGATGGCAAGAAAACTATGAAAACCAATATCAAGAATGTTTTCAGTGTATATGGAATGTAAATGAATGTACGAAATAAAACTTAAAAAAGAAATGAGGTGTGAACATGAAAAAAATTGTTTTGTTTTTTGCTTGTTTTTTTGTGTTTACACCTTTTGTATATGCCGCGGCGATTGATTCATTAACTGTTGGTTCTAAGTTTGATATAGAAGATATCCAAGATGTGTCTTCTTATTTTAAAAGTTATGAAATTCAAGAAAATGATGAAATTTATAATCGTATTTATAGCAAGAGCTTTCCAACACATAATGAAATATCGTTAGATAGTATTCGTTATTTAAAAATGATTTACTATAATTATGATAAAGAAGTTGTTGTTGGAGAAATGATTGTAAATAAAAATTTGGTCGATGATGTTTTAAGTGCTTTTCAACAATTATTTGAAAATCATATTGAAATTTATTCTATGCGACTTATTGATGATTTTTATGAAGAAGATGGAAATGGCGCGATGGCAGATGAACTTTCTATGAAATCTAATAATACAAGTGCTTTTAATTATCGAATGATGACTGCAAGTAATAATTTGTCGAATCATGCACTTGGTTTTGCGATCGATGTTAATCCTTTAGAAAATCCATATGTCAGTGGAAGAAATGTACAACCTAATACTTCTTCTATCGAATATTATGACCCTACAAAAAGAGAAGAAAACGCAGATATTCATGTCATTAAAAAGAATGATACCATTTATCAAATATTTACAAATTTAGGTTTTACTTGGGGTGGAGATTGGCGTAGTCCAAAAGATTATCAACATTTTGAAAAAAAAGTAGATGAGACTGTTCAACATGAAACAGAAAATAAGAACGTAAAAAAAATTATGCTTATCGCGGCTCATGGAAGTGGTGCAGATTGTAATCACGCTTATACAACATTAAATGGTCAAAATTATTATGAAAATATAGAAGCAAGAAAAATGATTGAAAAAATTGCCGAGTATTTTGATAAACATGGTATTGATTATGAAATTGCAAATCAAATTGTGGGGGACTCTTATTGGGCAGATGATGTATCGACTCGAAATGCGGCTAGAAATTGTACAAATCCAAATACCAATCATTGTTGCGGATTTTTAACTTCTACGATAGGTACTTATTCTTCTAAACTTTATGAACATGTTGATAAAATTGGAAGAGAAAATTATTCTTTAGCATTTGAACTTCATTTTAATGGTTCTGTAAATCCCAAAAATCCTGGAAATCATACTTCTACTATTTTAAAGGAAGGAAACTATACAAAAGAACAATATGATAATAGTTTGAAAATAAGTCAAACTGTGGTTGATACGATTGGTACTGGAACGGTACAATTTCATACGGATAAAGAATATACGGGTATGAATTTAGGAACTTTGGGGCAATTTTATGTTAATAGAAGTATTCCAACTTATTATTTGGAAACCGTTTTTATGGATAATAAAACACAGTTTCAAGCTTATTTAGATCATAGGGATGAGTTAGCTATTTCTTTGGCTAAAACTTTAATTGAAATTGCTCCTCAAACTACATCCACTAAAAATCATAAAAACAATGGACGCTTTGTGGATCCATACCCAAATATTTTTGGAAAAATAAATATGGGACCTTTAGAAGATTATGGGTGTGATACTTTATTTTTTGATGAATATGGAAATCCTACGGATCTTAAAAATTTTATTGATGATTTATTTTTTATTATACGTATCGTCACGCCCATTGTTATCATTATTTTATCTACTATAGATTATGTAAGTGCCATTGGTGAACAAGATAAAGTTAAAAAGGTAACTCAAAAGATGATGAAACGGGTTGTGATTGGTCTTATTATTTTCTTTTTACCTTATTTTTTAGACTTATTATTTCATTTATTTGGTCTTTATGATTTAAGCAGATGTGGAATCGGGGTGTAGTATGAAAAAAATAATTTTCTGTTTTTTATTCTTTTTTCTTTTTCCACTTTCTGTTTTTGCTTCTTTAGAAAAAGATTTTGCAGAAATTGAAGGTGAAACTATCTGGATGGGGTGGACGGAAGAAGAATCTGGTGGAGATTATAAAATGATTCAAAAAGTGCCAGAAACTCAATATGGAAATGCTTATGGAAGATATCAATTTGATTATCAATTTGCCTTACAAGAATATTTAAAAAGATTATATCAATCTAATGAAAATTTGTATGAAGAATTAAAACCTTATGTTGAGAGTTCTAATTTTAAAAATTATTTTGTTGCTCATAAGTCTGAATTTATATCTCTTTGGAAAAAAATTTCAAATTTTGAAGATGAAAATTTTAAAACCATTCAAGATGATCTTGCTTATGAACTTTATTATGAGCCTACTAAAAAAGAACTAAAAAATTTTGGTATTGATTTGGATCAATTTGGATCTGTTATTAAAGGAACAGTTTGGTCGGTTGCTATAAGAGAAGGACCTCTTTCTAATTCTTTAAATAGCTATACTTATAAAGCTTTAGTAGAAACTTATGAAGATGGCATTAGTGATGAAGATTATTTAGAACAAATTATGAACAAAGAATATGATCAAAGGCATGATAGTAGGTGGAATTCTACTCAAAAAAGTAAAGCGATTAATGCTATGAAAGTAGAAGATCAAACCCATTTTTCTTCTTCGAGTCCGGTAGGTGGAATTTTTGGAGGGACGATGATTGATCCTTATCCAAATATTTTTGGAAAAGTAAATACTAGAACAAATAAAGAAATAGGATGTAATACTTTATTTTTTGATAAAGATGGGAATGAAACCGATTTGAAAATCTTTTTTAATGATTTGTTTTTTATAATAAGAATTGGAAGTGTCAGTTTAGTTGTTATTTTATCTACTATTGATTATTTTAAATTGTTATTGGGTTCTTTTGAAGATTTAAAAAAGGTAAATTCTAAAACAATGAAACGGATTATGATTGGACTTGTGATTTTCTTTTTACCAAATTTATTAGAATTAATTTTTCAATTATTTGGGTTATATGATATTAGTAATTGTGGTATTTCTTAAATTATAGTATAATGTTATTTGAAAACATGGTTTTACCTAGAAAAAAAGGAAAAATTTTGTTATAATTTAGATTAGTAAAGAGTGTGAAATATGAAAAGATTAAAATATCTTTTGTTTCTTTTATTAACGGTAAGCGTCGTCTTTGAAGTGCAAGCAAAAAGTTGTACTATTCATTTTTTTACTTATTTTGCAGGGGATTATTCAGATGTTCCTTATTGTGATGGAAGATATTTAAATACTTGTACGACTCCATCTGGAAAATCAGGGAGTCCTAAAAATTTATGTTCTAGTGGGTGCTATCCTTTAAGTATCGCGTCTATTTTAAAAAGTTATGGAGAAGACGTAAATCCAAGACAAATCGCTCAGTGGCTATGTGATAATAATAATGGATTTAGAGGACGAGCAAACACGGTGCAATATGGTAATATTTCCAGATCTCCTAATTTTCATTCTGCTTTTCATATGGATATGACTCAGTTACCGAATCAAACATTATCTTATGTAGATGAAGCTTTAAGTGAAGGGTACATGGTTTTAGCATCTATTTCTGGAGCTAGTAATTGGAGTGGTAGTGGTGGACATTATATCGCGATTGCGGCCAAGCGAGATGAGGAATATTTTATTATTAATACGGCGACGCGTGATCCTTCTGCACCAAAGTATAGTAAATGGTTTTCTAAATCTGATGTCCTTGCTCAAGCCGTGAATACGAAAGGAAGTTATTGGTGGAAAATAAAGCCTTCAGAGTGCGATGAAGTAAAAGTAGATTATTCAGAGACGACACTTACAGAAGAGTCTCCAACTCCAAGTGAAGAAAATTCTAATGAAGAAAATTCAGGTTCTACAAGTGATGAACATGAAAACATTTTTCCAAATATTGAAGGAAAAGGATGTGGAACGATTCTTATCAATTGTGATGGAAATCCTACCGAGTTAAATCATATATTAAATGATGTTTTCTTTGTAATAAAATTAGCAACACCTATTTTAGTGATTGTTTTATCTACGATTGATTACATAAAAGCTTTAGTTAGTAGTAATGCTGATGAAATAAAGAAAACAAATAAAAGAACTGTTATGAGAGTTGTTATTGGTCTTATAGTCTTTTTCTTACCATATTTATTAGAATTAATCTTCCATTTATTTGGATTATATGATATAAATATTGGAGGAATTGGTTAAAAAGAGAGGAGGAAATTTATGGGTGCTATATGGAATGTGGTAAACTCTGGAATTCATTCTATCTTATTATGGATTGATTCCGTTGTTTATTGGTTTGCAGCTCAGTGCTATGAGTTATTTATTAAACTTGCATCGGCACGAATTTTTGAAGATAATTTTTTTGCAAATTTTTCAAATCGTATTTATGCTATATTAGGTGTATTTATGTTGTTTTATTTGGCATATAACTTACTTACTGCCATTGTAGATCCTGAAAAATTTACAAAAGGAGATAAAGGTGTTTCTAAAATTGCAACTAATTTAGTTGTTTCATTAGTCATATTAGGTTTTCTTCCTACTGTTTTTAGCTATGCTTATCGTTTACAAAATTATATTTTGGCATCCAATATGATTGGTTCTTTGATTTTGGGAACCGATATTGTTGATATTAATACAAATAATGAAGAAAATAATGATGCCATGCTTGATTATGGAAATGTGTTATCCTTTACTGTTTTAAATACGTTTTTAAATCCTGATAATTATAATTTTCAAATTACAACTAATTATTCTGGAGGAGATTATAATTGGTTTGATCTGAAAGCAGATATTTTAGATAATGGTGATTATTCTGCCATGTATGCAATGGGTGATGCAGTTTCTAATGGAGTGGCTATTTTAGATGGTAGTGGAAATGCCGGAGAAAGCATTCGTATTGATTATAAACCTGTTATTTCTACCGCGGCCGGGATCTTTTTAATCTATGTTATGTTATCTTTTACTATTGATCTTGGAATTCGAGTCGTAAAATTTGCCGTTTTACAACTTATTGCACCGATTCCAGTTATTATGAGAGCTATTCCTGGTAAAAAAGGAACTTTTGATAAGTGGCTTAAACAAACTTTATCTGTTTATTTTGAAGTTTTTGTAAGAGTAGCATTTATGTATATTGCGATCTATTTTATTAATACCATTGTAAATACAGATTCTTTACAACAATTTTGGAATGGTGGATTACAAGGAAAAATTGCATTAGTAATAATTATTATGGGTATTCTAGCATTTACAAAACAAGCTCCAAAATTTATTAGTGATCTTTTAGGATTAGATACTGGTGGTTTAAAACTTGGTATTGGCGAGAAGTTAAAAGCAGGAGGTTTTGTTGGTAGAACTATTAATAATGCGGTGGGTAGAACTGTTGGAACCGTGACAGGTGGTGTCGGAGGAGCTTACTCTAGTTTAGTGAATGGCGCAGGTGTGATGCCTGGTCTTCTAATGGGCGCTGCAAATGGATGGAAAAGTAAAGGAATGCAATTTGGAAAACAAAGAAAAGGGGTTTATACTTCGATTACTGGTGATTATAAAGGATCTCCAGGGTTGTTTGGAGGAAAATCTTCTTATGATAAAGTGAAAGGAAACATTAGTACTAATTTAAAAAATAAATCTCAAGAGAAAATAAGTGAACAAATGGCTAAATTTGAAAATCCAATTTTAGAACAACAAAAGCAAGATTTTGAAGAACAACAAGTATTGGCTAGAGATAAATTAAGAACTCAAAGACAGACTTATGAGGCAAATAATAATGCCTATGAAAGTCAAAAAGAATCTCAAATTCATACTTTAACACAACAATACGAAAATGAGAAAGCTACATTTGAACAGAATAAAGAAGAGAGACTTCGTAATTTAACTGAGGCTTCTATGGCGGCTGAAAGAGAAAATAATATGATTGAAGTAAATCGTTTAAGAAATGATATTATGGATGTGGAACAAACACAATATAGTAATGATCAATTAGTAAGACAAATTAATCAATTAAAAAGTTCTACTTATAGTTCTACAAAAGAAGGAAAAGATTTGTTAAAAGAAATAGAAGATACTGAAAAAATCGTTAATTCTTCCTTTGATGAGGATGGTGCTAGAAAAGCAATTAGAACGGAATATCAGGGTAAGAAAAATCAAGACTTATCTTCTAGAGAACGAAAATATAAAGCAAAAGCAGATATTTCTAAGAGCTTAGATGATTATAAACAAAGAAATGATATGGAAGCATTACTTAAAAAAGTTATTAAAGATGGAAAAATGGATCTTGGAGAGTCTAAAACAAATAAAAAATAGAAAGGGGCTAATCTATGAATGGGAATTATTTGATTCCAGCAAATACGAAGAAATCTAAACTCATTTTAGGTTTCTTTACTCCTATTGATTTGGCAATTTTTGGAATTGGTTGTTTAACGACAGTCATTATGTTATTTATTTTTCAGGGAATGACTTTTCAAATGGCAATTATTGTTTTAATGCCTGCATTAATTTCTGGATTTTTAGTTATCCCTGTACCAAATTATCATAATGTGTTACAATTAATAACGAATATTGTTGTATTTTTAATGAATAGAAAGAGGTATTATTGGAAAGGCTGGTGTATTAAAGATGGCGAAGAAAAACGATGAGATTTCAAGTAAATGGAGTGAAGATTGGGTACCACTTAAAAATATCATGAATGGTATGATTGAACTTGAAAATGGAGAATATGTAACAGGAATTAAAATTGCTCCTAGAAATATTTTTATTATGGATGCAGGAACAAGGGATAATGTAATTTATCAATTACAAAATTTTTATAATTCTATTAATTTTGAATTTTGGCTTGTCGTGGCCGATCGTCCTGTAGATATTAATGTATATCTTTCTCAACTTCAAATTTTATATAATAATGCGACTAATGCAGTGACTCGTAAATTAATTAGTCAAGATATTAATAAAGCTAATATGTTTATGAGTGCAGAGTATAATGTAGTAGATACTGAATATTATATTTTATTTAAAGAAAAGAAAATGGATGTCATTCAAAAAAGACTTCATTCTATGATTAGTAATCTTGCAAACTGTGGATTAAATAGTCAACAAACAAGTAATAATGATTTAAGAGTGATTTTAGATAATTTCTTTAATGGTGGAGTTTCTACTACTTTTAGTGGGATGGTGAGTATCTAATGAATATTAAAGCTCAAATTGCTCCAAAAGGAGTGGAATTTAAACCTACTGAATTTATGATGAGTGGAAAATATTGTACGATTTTATCTATTGTAAGTTTTCCTAAATTTATTCAACAAGGTTATCTTGCAAATTTAACAAATCTTTCTGGTATTAAAATTGTAGCAAAACATATTCCAATAGAACTTTCTACTTTGCAAAGAATGATTAATAAAGAAATTGCCGATTTAAAAACACGTTACCAAACGGAACATGATAAGACCATTCAAGAGAGAATTCGTCAAGATTATGAATCTTTGGAACAATTTATTTCGATGCTCGTCGCGACTCAGGCAAGAATTTTTGATTTTCAACTTCATATTTTAATTTCTGCAGATACCAAAGATGAAATGGAAAGTAAAAAAATGCAAGTTCGAAATTATTTAGACGCGTTAGGAATGCGTGGAGTATCCTTAATGTTTGAACAAGAAAAAGTCATTAAATCTATGATTCCAATTTTTCCTAAACAAGACGTGGAAGAAAGAATTGGTTCTCCTATTCCATCCATTACCATCGCGGCAATGTATCCATTTATTTTTGATAGTATTAAAGATCCTGGAAATAGTACCTTATTAGGAGTAGATTTTTCAGGTGGAGTCATTTTGTTTAATCAATTTTTATATCAAATTAAAAAAGAAAATAATCGAAATAATGCCAATATTATTATTTTAGGTACTTCTGGTTCTGGTAAATCAACCGCGGCTAAGTTGCTTTTAAGAAGTCATATTCGAAATGAATATAAATTAGTTTGTATTGATCCAGAAGGTGAACTTGAAGAAATGGCTAGAAGTATGGGTGGAGATTTTCTTGACCTTGGAAAAGGTGGAGAATTTGGAATGGTGAACCCTTTAGAAATTGTCATTGATGCCGATGAAGAAGAAATCAACGAAGGCCTTGGGTATACCGTTTTAACTCGTACGATTCAACAATTAAAAGCATTTATGAAATATTATAATCCAGAAATTGAAGAAGATGTTTTAACGATGTTTAGTGAAGTCGTTCAAGATACTTATAAACGTTATAAAATTGATTATGATACGGATTATACTAAATTTAAAAGTGAAGATTATCCAACATTCGATGATGTGTATGCAACGATTAAAGGTAGACTTCTTTCTATGACTGAAAAAACACATGAGAGAGACGTTATGGAAAGACTAGAACTTAAAATTCGACCTTTAGTAAAAGAGTTACGTTATTATTTTACAGGACATACTACTTTAAATATTCAAAGTGATTTTATTGTCTTTAATATTAAGGAACTTATGAATGCCGATGAAAATGTAAGAAATGCTTTATTCTTTAATATTTTAAAGTATGCTTGGGGATTATGTTTGGATCCAAATGTCAATACGGTCATGTGTGTAGATGAGGCCCATGTCCTATTATCGACTAGAAATGAACTCGGTGCAGAATTTTTAGCTCAAATTCAAAGAAGAAGTCGAAAATACAATACAGGAACGATTATTATTACTCAACAACCAACTGACTTCGCGGCTCCAAATGTATTAGTTCATGGAAAAGCTATTTTTGATAATGCGGCTTATTATTTAATCATGGGACTTAGAAAACAAGCAGTGGATGATCTTTCTCAACTCATTGATTTAAATGAAAGTGAAAAAGATAGTATTAAATATTATAATCAAGGAGAAGCTTTATTTGTATGTGGAAACCGACGGATGAGAATTAATGTGATTGTAACTCAAGAAGAGTTGGATTCTTTTGGTTCTGGTGGAGGATTATAAAAAAAGAATTTACTCGATTAGTTTTTGGACTAAATCAGTAAATTCTTTTTGAATGCTATTTAATTGTTCGTTTTCTTTTGCTTCAAATCTTAGTGTTAAATGAGGTCCTGTATTACTAGCTCTAATTAATGCCCATGAATTTTCAAATTCAACTCGAACTCCATCAATATCTAAATAAGGATATCCTTTTTCTTTTACATAGTCTTTTACTTTGTCTACTATTTCAAATTTTTTTTCAGGATTCACTTCGATTTTGATTTCAGGAGTGGATTCGTAGATAGGGATATCTTTTAATAATTCACTAAAAGATTGATCTGTTTTTGATAAAATTTCTAAAAATCTTAATCCTGCATAAATGGCCGAGCAAACTTCGGGACCACGATCATTAAAGAAAAGGTGACCTGATAGTTCTCCACCTAAAGGAATGTTTTCTTTTTTCGTATTTGCTTCCGTAAAACTTGTACCTGTTCTACTCATATAAACATTTCCTTGTAATTTTTTTATTTCATCTATTAAACTTTTTGAACATTTGACATCACAAAGGAAAGTTTTATTAGATACTTTATTTATTAAATCTCGAATTGCTACGATTAAAAACTTGTCTGCCATTATAAAATGACCTTGTTCATCAATGATTCCTATTCGGTCTCCATCTCCGTCATAAGCAATTCCTAAATCTGCATGAATTTCTTTTACTTTTTGTTTTAACAATTCCATATTTTCTTCTACGGCAGGATCTGGATGATGAAATGGAAAAGTTCCATCATTTTCATCACAAATATAAGTAACATCTAAATTTGGAAATAGTTGATGTGCTTCTTTCATAATGGTTGTGGTAACCCCATTTCCGGCATCAATCACGACTTTTAAATTTCTACTACCCATCGATATGTTTTCTTTTAAATAATTCAAATAATCATTTTTTATGTCTCTTTTTTCGTAAAATCCTTTTCCAGTTAAAAAATTTCCTTTTAAAGTAAAGTTTTTCATTTCTTCCATCATACTACCTCTAGCATTGGAAAGTTCATCTAAAGAAAATTTAAAACCATTGTCGTCTTTTGGATTATGACTTGCAGTAACCATGATGCCAAAAGTATTTTCAATGTATCTCGTATAATAATGCATTGGAGTTGTAATCATTCCATAATCAATGACATTTATCCCTGAATCTAATAATCCTTTGATTAGGAATTCTTTTAGACTAGGAGAAGAAAGACGATTGTCACAAGCTACTACACATTTTTTCTTTTCTAAATATTTTTGAAGATAGGTTCCATAACTTTTTCCAAAAGTATATGCAAATTCTTCATTGATTTCGTTTGGATAAGATCCTCTTATATCATAAGCTTTAAAGATTTGTTCTATCATAATGCACCTCTTTATTCTAAAATTATTTTAGCACAAAAAAAGGGAAAATCAAAATGAGATTTCTTTTTATAATGAAGTATATGTAAAACGATGAATTCTATGAAATTTTCATTATGGAAATTCAAAGTCATTTTTTTTCAAATTCTTCATATTCTTTTTAATAGAGAGGATGATGAATAGTGAAAAACGTGATACCTTTTTCTAAAGAACTTGATTTTTCAACAAAGTTAAGTGAAATTACAAGTATTTCACTTGAAAGAGAGTTTGAAGTGCATGATACTACCATTGAAGGAAATTTATTTGTAACAGGAGATTATAAGAGTCATGATGTCAGTGTGAATCTTTTACCTTTTTCTTTTAAAATTCCTTTTTCAATTGAAATTCCAGACAATATTGTAGAAGATACGATTACTTTAGAAATTAGTGATTTTGCTTATGATATTTTAGAAGATAGTAAAATTAAAGTAAATATTGAATTAGAATTAAGTGGAGATGAAAAAAGTAGCGAAGAGGAATCGGAATCCGAAATGTTATCAGAAACACCTGAAGTAAATACTGAAGAAATTTTAGAAATGATGGAAGAAGAAAGAAATGAGGAAGAGGAACAAGAGGAAATCCAAAGTATGGAAGTAGAAACAGAGGAAGAAAAAGTTTTAGAATCTGTGGACACCGATGTAACTCATGAAGATGAAGATGTCGTTTTAGAAAGTGTTAGTAATGAAGATGAGTACGCGACCTACCATATTCACCTTGTAAAGGATGGAGAAACTGTCGAGACTATTTGTACAATGTATAATTCGAATGTAAATTTACTTGCAGATTATAATGATTTAACAAATTTAACTCCTGGAGAAAAGTTAATTATACCTAATAATGATGAATCGTAAAAGTGTAGAAGTTATACGGGAAATTTATAAACCTACTAAAGTTACCATTATGGGGCATGTCGAAATTTTAGAATCTACAAGTGGAAATGTGGTTTTAAAAGAAAAGAAAAAAAATATGAGAGAATTATACGATTATTTATCTAGTCGTAGTTTTTCTTATTTTCCTCATTTAATTGATGATAGTAGAGAAGGCGTGAATGTTTATGAATATGTTCCTGATACGAATATGCCTAAAGAACAAAAAGCTGTTGATTTTATGAAAGTTGTTGCCTTGCTTCATCAAAAGACGACTTATTATAAAGAAGTGGGTTTGAATGAATATCAAAGTATTTATGAAAAAGTAATAGATCAAATTCATTATTTAAGTTATTTTTATAATCAACTGTATGATGAATATTTTCAAAGTGTGTTTCCTAGTCCTAGTGAATATTTACTTTTAACGAATATTTCTAAAATTTTAGCTAGTTTGAGTTTTGCTCAGAGTGAACTTGAATCTTGGTTTTCTAAAGTGAAAGATTTAAAAAAGTTTCGAGTTTGCCAAATTCATAATCATTTATCTTTAGAACACTTCCATAAATGTGAAAAAGATTGTTTACTTAGTTGGGAAAATTCTCGGAAAGATAGTCCAGTTTTGGATTTAGTGGGATTTTATAAAGAAAGTTATTTTGAACTTCCTTTTGAATCTCTTTTAAAAGAATATGCTCATATTTGTCCTTGGAGTGAAGAGGAAAGACAACTTTTTTTTATCGTCATTTCGATTCCTCCTAAATTTGAATTAAAGGGTAGTGAATTAGAACGAATTCAAAATATTCGAAGTGTTTTAGATTATGTTTATAAAACAGAAGAGTTAATAAGGCCATACTATGCGGTAGAGCAAAAATAAAAGTAAAGATATTTCGATTAGTAAAATAAAAATATTAAAACGAAAAGGTAAAATTAAAGTTAATAAAATTTGATAAAAAATTAATATGCTTAAAGCAAATATACCAAGAATTGTAAAAATTCCTCCTCCGTGGTTATGAGGATTACATTTTTTCATAAAGACCACCTACTATAATTTATGAGAATTTTTAACGTTTGTTTCCCTTGACTTTAAATGGGGAATTGATTATAATTGTTATTAGAGTAGGAGTGCTTGCAATGGAGAATAAAAAAGGTTTTACGTTGATGGAGTTGTTAGCAGTTATTGTAGTGTTATCTATTTTAATGTTAGTTGCTGGAACTAGTGTTATGAATGTTTTGGAAGATGCCAAAAAAGACAACTTTGTAAATGAGTTTTTAGGTCTTTTAGAAACTGCTCAATTACGAGCAAATACTCTTCGATTGAATAATGAGTTGACGAGTAAGAATCCTTCTAAATGTATTTCTATTGATGATCTAACTTCTTCTGGGTATTTTAATAATCCTAGAGGATATAAAGGAAGTGTAAAGTTAGAACTTGTAACACAAGATAAAAAAACGACATTAAAAGTGACAGGTTGGATGAGTAATGATGATTACACCATTGCGGGTGGAGATGCTTCTGCTAAGCGTGATAGTGTAACAAGTACTACAGAAGATGCTTCTAGTAGTTGTGGTGCTTAATTAAAATAAATTCTGTAGGTTTGTCAAACAAAAGTGACAAAGTCACGACAAACCAACGATAGATTATTTTAACTTGTTAAAATAATC